>CAYMGL010000084.1:0-10181 GCA_964389945.1 uncultured Actinomycetota bacterium | reverse complement strand
CGGTGGTCTGCGCAGTGCCGCCCCACGTTGCGAGGTCGCGGTAGCCGTCCAGCACCCGTCGCTTGGCCTCCTCCAGCTCATCGAGCAGACCAGCCATGCGCTCCAACGGGTCGTGCTCGTAGGCACCACTCGACTCGCCGGCCCGACGGGGCCCGCGATCATCGAAGCGGCGGTACGAGGTCATGGCCACACCCTGCCGAGGGGGTGTGACATCCCCAGCCGCTCACTGCCTCCGCTCGCGCACCGCCGTGCGTCAGGCGTCCTCGCCGACCGGTGAGGTGAGGAACGCGTGGTCCTCGACGACCTCGCCGTCCACGAGGTGCTCCTGGACGATGCGCTTGGCGGCCTCCTCGTCGACGGCCGCGTACCAGGTGCCGTCGGGCTGCACGAGCGCGATCGGGCCGTGCTCGCAGATCTCGAGGCACGACACCTCGGTCACCAGCACGGAATGGCGGAGGCGCGCACGAGCGACCTCGTGCTTGAGCGCCTTGAGCGCGCTGGCCGGGTCGCCAGCCGCGTCACAGTCCACGGAGGTGCACAGCTGCACCTGGCGGCGCATGGTCTCGGCCTTGGCGATGGCAGCGCGTTCGGCGAGCACAGCGCGAGCGCGGGCATCGAGCACGGGTTCGTCCACGGGGCGTCCGGTCAGCGGGTGGGCTCGTCGACGGTAGGACCACCACGCCACGAGCGACCACCCGCGGCCCCAACTCCGTGTTAGCGCTGGGGGAGCGCACCGTTGACCACCGTCGACCCGGGCGCGACAGTGCTGTCCACCGACGGGGATGGCAGTGTCGGGACGGATCGCGACGGGACACGGCATGAACAGGCTGCTCGACCGCCTCGCCTTCATCGTCTTCGGCCAGCGTGCCGACGGCGCGGGTGATGCGAACAACGTCCCCGGCAACGGCGGGCGCGGCGGTGGGAACCAGGTGCCGCCGTACGTCCCCTACGACAGCTGGTGGGACCCGCGGAACCGCCGGGAGCGCGAGCGCGGACGCCGTCCGGACCGCGAGGATCGACAGCCATGACGACGTACTCCAACGCGCCGACGGGGACCTGGAACCAGCCGCTCTGGTCGTCCCCCGGGGTGTTCGCCACGCTCGTCGTGGTCGTCGTCAGCGGCTGGCTCCTGCTCCGGTCGGATCCTGCCGCGGTGCTGACCGCCGGCGACATCGACGGCGACTGGCCGTTCGCCGCCGAGCAGGTCGAGGTGCACTGCCGGGCGACGGCGGCGTACGCCGTGGTCGACGGGACCGGCTACGCCCTGAGCCCCGAGCTCCGGTCGGCCCCGGACCTGGCGACCTTCGACCTGGACACCGACGACGGCGTGTGGTTGGAGCGCGCGAACGGCACGAAGGTCCCCCTGCAGCCGGTCATCGACGCGGCCGAGGCCCACTGCGGGTGACGGCAGCACCCGGACGACCCCGACGAGAGGGCGGGGCGGGCCGGCACTAGCATCCTGCGTCACACCGACGGGGAGTGCTGCGTGTCGTTCGAGGGTGAGTTCGTCCGGCTCGAGGTCGACGAGGACACACGGGTCGGCACGATCCGGCTCGACCGCCCACCGATGAACGCCATGGCCCAGCAGGTCTGGTACGAGATCGGTGACGCGGCGCTGGCCGCCGAGGAGGACGACCGCGTCGGTGCGATCGTCGTCTGGGGCGGGCCGAAGGTGTTCGCGGCCGGTGCGGACATCAAGGAGTTCCCCGACCTGGACATGCAGGCGGTCCAGACAATGGGCACGAAGTTCCAGCGGGCCATCGACCAGCTCGCCCGCACGTCGAAGATCAGCGTCGCCGCGGTCAACGGCTACGCGCTCGGCGGCGGGTGCGAGGTCGCACTGGCGTGTGACTTCCGGGTCGTCGCCGACAACGCCAAGCTGGGCCAGCCCGAGATCCTGCTCGGCCTGATTCCCGGCGGTGGCGGCTCGGTCCGCCTGCCGCGACTGGTCGGGCTCGCGAAGGCCAAGGACCTGATCTACAGCGGCCGGATGGTGGACGCCGCCGAGGCCGTCGAGATCGGCCTCGCCGAGTTCCACACGCCCGCCGACGACACCTACGACAAGGCCTGCGAGCTGGCAGCGCGGTACGCGAAGGGCCCGTACGCGCTGCGACTGGCCAAGCGCATGATGGAGGAGGGGCTCGAGCTGCCGACCGACCAGGCCCTGCGCCTCGAGCGTGACCTCTTCGCCGCGTCCTTCGCCTCCGACGACGCCACGACCGGCATCGCCAGCTTCCTCGAACACGGCCCGGGCAAGGCCGACTTCGACGGCCGCTGACATCGACCACACCGCGCCGCGCGGGCGGCGCCGCACGACCAGGCCGCACGTCGCGGCAGACAGGCACGACCAGATGAGCGCCGACCTCACCGCCGTCCCGGACACGGCCGTCCTCGACATGAAGGCCAAGCAGGCCGCCTACCACGACTGGGAGTCGCAGAGCTACGAGGAGAAGTTCTGCATCAACTACGACCAGCCGTGCATCGACTACGTCCGCGGTCGCTTCGACAAGGTCGTGCCCGCACCCGTCGACGGCCGCGTGCTCGAGCTCGGCGGCGGCACCGGGTTCTTCTCGATCAACCTCGCGCTGTCGGGGGCGATCACCGGCGAGCTGCACGTCAGCGACATCTCGCCGGGGATGCTCGACGTCTGCGCGACCAACGCCGCCGGCAACGGTGTCGAGGTCGTGACGCAGGTCGGTGACGCCGAGGCGTTGCCGTACCCGGACGACCACTTCGACCTGGTCATGGGCCATGCGTTCCTGCACCACCTGCCGGTCCCCGGTCTGGCGATCCGGGAGGCCTTCCGCGTGCTCAAGCCGGGTGGTCGGCTGCTGATCGCCGGCGAGCCGACCGAGCTCGGCGACCGGATCAGCCACGTCGTGAAGCACAACACGTGGCGGGCGTTCCGTGCCGTCACCGCGATCCCCGGCCTGCAGCGCTGGCGCCGCGAGGACCTCAAGCACGGCGACGCCTCCGAGCGCGACACGATCATGGCCCGCCTCGAGGACGAGGTGGACCTGTGGACCTTCCGGCCGAAGGACGTGGCGCACATGGCGTCGCTGGCGGGGTTCGACGAGGTCGACGTCCAGACCGAGGAGCTGCTGGCGAACTGGTCGGGATGGGCCGTCCGCACGATCGAGGGGTCGATCGCCGAGGGCGTGCTCGGCATGCCGTGGTTCCGCTTCGCCTTCGGCTCCTACAAGTTCTTCACGCAGGTCGACGAGCGCGTCATGCGACACGTCGTGCCGCAGCGCTTCTTCTACAACCTCCTCCTCACGGCCACGAAGCCGGCCTGACGATGGAGCCGGTTGCACGCCCGAGCGAGGACGAGGTCCGGACGGCGCACGCCGCCCTCGTCGACGCCCGGGTCCGCGCGGCCACCGCGGCCGAGGGGCAGCGCCGCATCAGCCGACTCGTCCACGACGAGGAGGCCGACGTCGGCGTCGAGCCCGCGCGCCGTCGCCCCCCGATGCGACTGCAGTACCCCCGCTGGGGCTGGCGACGAGCCGTCCGCTTCGCCGTCGAGCGGCGCATGCTCACGCCCGAGTACCTCACCTACTACCGCCGCTGGCTGTGGCACCGGGCCCGCATCGCCGCGACCCGCCAGCACGTCGAGCTGCAGGGCATGGTCTTCTTCGGCCGTCGGGTCGAGCTGACCGGCAGGACCGGCCACGGTCGGCTCGTCGTCGGCCCGTGGACCCACCTCGGCGACGACAACAAGCTGCGCGCCCACGAGGGGCAGCTGACCGTCGGCGAGAAGGTCGTGATGGGGCGCGACAACGTCATCAACACCTACCTGGACATCGAGGTCGGGGCCGCCTCGATCCTCGCCGACTGGATCTACGTCTGCGACTTCGACCACCGCACCGAGCGCCTCGACGTCCCGATCAAGGACCAGGGCATCGTCAAGAGCCCGACCCGCATCGGTGGCGACGTCTGGATCGGTGAGAAGGCGAGCGTCCTGCGCGGCGTCGACATCGGGCACGGCTCGGTGATCGCGAGCCACTGCCTCGTCAACACCGACGTGCCACCGTTCTCGATCGCCGTCGGGGTGCCGGTCCGGGTCGTGCGCTCCCGCCTGCCGAAGGGCATGGACCCCGAGGAGGCCTACGAGCTCGTCCGTCGGGGCGAGCCGATCCCCGGTGACCCGCTCGAGGCCTGAGCGGGTTCAGCCGGCGAGGCCGTCCAGCTCGAGGATCGGTGCGGCTCGCAGCAGCTGGCGCAGGGGCGGGCGCTCCGGCCCGCCGCGCAGCGCCTGCTCCTCGGCGATCGCACGTTCGTGCACGTCGACGGTCGAGCGGGCGACCTCGGCCCAGTCGTAGCGGGCGAGGATGCGTTCGCGCCCCCTCGCGGTCAGCTCGGCGGCGAGCTCCCCGTCGGAGAGGACCTGCGCCAGCACGTCGGTGAGGTGCTCCGCGTCCTGCGGGGTGAACGTCAGGCCGTGACCACCCGAGACGACCTCGCGCAGGCCGCCGGTGTCGCCGACGACCACCGGCGTGCCACAGGCCATCGCCTCGACCGCCACGAGGCCGAACGGCTCGTAGATGCTCGGCGCCACCGCGACGTCGGCCGCGGCGTAGTGCAACCGGAGCTCGTGGTCCTCGAGGAAGCCCGTGAACCGGACGTGCTCCTGCAGGTCGAGTTCGTCGACCTTCCGACGCAGCTCGTCCGAGTACGTGCCGACGCCGGCGATCAGGAACTCGGTGGGCCCGACCCGCTCACGCAGGTCGTGCAGGGCGTCGAGCACGGTCTGCACGCCCTTCTCGTACTCGAGCCGCCCGGCGAACAGCACGACGTTGGTGTCGGCCGGTGCGAGGTCGCGTCGGAACGCGGCGACCTCGTCGTCGGGCAGCGCGAAGTCGGCCACGTCGACGCCGTTCGGCACGACGTCGATCGTCTCGGTCGGCTTGGCGAAGATGTCGGCGACCTGGTCGTGCATGTAGCGCGAGCAGGTGATGACGCGACGCGCCTCGTAGGTCAGCCACCACTCGATCTGGTGGATCAGCTTGTTCATCGGGCCCGGCAGCCACCCCTGGTGCCGGCCGTACTCCGTGGCGTGCACGGTGGCGACGAGCGGCAGGTCCCAGGCGTCCTTGATGCCGGCGGCGGCGTAGGCGACGAGCCAGTCGTGCGCGTGGACGACGTCGAACGGGCCTTCCTCGCGCACCAGCCGGTGGGCCGCGGCCTGGACCCGGTTGTTGAAGGCCAGCACCCACGGCACCAGGTCGGTCGCGAAGTCGAGCCGCGGCTCGGTCTCGCCGACCCGCACGACGTGGACGCCGTCGGCCCGCTCGTCGACGGGCAGCGTGTCGTCGTCGTGGCCCCGCGTGACGACGTGCACCTCGTGGCCCTGGGCTGCGAGGTTGCGCGACAGGGCCCCCACGTGACGGCCGAGTCCGCCCACCACGCGGGGTGGGTACTCCCAGGACAGCAACAGGATGCGCACGCGGCGAGCCTACGGCAGCCCGCTCGGCGGCCGATCGGCCGTACGCTGCGCGCTGGCCGGTTGTGGAGGCGTCCGTGGGCGAGGAGGAGGGTGGCCGCTCGCTGTGGCGCCGCATCGCCGGTGACGGGTCGCACCTCGGCTTCTGGACGCTGCCCGTCTTCGTCGCGACGGCGCTCGGCGGCGCGGTCGTCGCGGGCGCCCTGGCCCAGGTCTACTACGGGCAGCAGGTCGCGCAGCTGGAGGAGGAGTCCGCTGCTGCGCGTGCCGCTGCCGAGGTCGCCGCGGAGGAGATCGATGCCGCGCGCCAGGAGGCGCTCGACGAGATCGCCGCCCAGCTCGACGGCGTCCGTGACGCGCTCGAGGGGGCCCGGCCGTTGGAGGACCCTGCGGCGGCCGGTGTCGTCGCGCTGACGGTCGAGCTGACGCCGGCGCCGGCACCAGCAGCCGCACCGGCGTCGCCCGCGCCGTCACCCGGCGCGTCACCGGCGCCGTCGCCGTCACCGAGCCCGCCGGCCGCCCCGCCGACCCGGAGGGCCGTCGGGTTCGCCGTGGCGGTCGACGGTGGCGCGACGTTCGTCGCCACCACCCACGCCGCCGTCGCCGATCCCGCGGCCCCGGACGGCGTCGCCACGGCCGTCACCGTCACGGCGGCCAGCGGCACTGCCCGCGGCGTCGTCCACGCATGGGACGAGACGCGCGGTGTCGCGGTGGTCCGGGTCGAGCTGGCCGACGTGCCGGTCCTGCCGTGGCGGCCCGCCGCGGCCCCCGTGGGGCAGGGCGACGTGGTCGTGCTGGCCGCCGTCACACCCGACCTCGCGGGCGTGCAGCTGCCGGGGCGGGTCGGCGCCGTCACCGACGCGGCCGTCGTCAGCGACCTCCCTGCCGACCCCGTCTACGACGGCGCACCGCTCGTGGACGCCGACGGCCGCGTCGTGGCGCTGCAGTCGTCGGTCGCCCGGCCCTTCGGACCGGGCTCGAGCGGTGCGTTGGTGGCCCGGGCCCTGTGCGTGGAGCTCGTCAGCGGCTGTGACCTGCTGGAGCAGGCGACCGAGGAGTAGCCGTCAGCCCGGGTCGCAGCCGAAGCCGAGCAGGCCGCAGCCGTCGTCATCGTCGTCGTCGTCACCACCACCGTCGCCACCGCCGCCACCGCCCGGGTCGAGCAGGCCGCCGCCGGTCGGGGACGGGCTCGGTTCCGGGCTGGACGGGGCCGTCGTCGGCGTCGCCCCCGGCCCCGGTGCCGGCGACGGGGTCGGGCTCGCTGCGGGGGAGGGTGACGGCGATCGGGGTGTGGCGGGGATGCGCACCGTCGCGGCCGTGCCCGGTTCGGTGAACGCGGTCTCGGCGACGTCCGCGAGCAACGCCTCGGCCGCGTCGCGCCAGATGAGTGCGGGGATGGTGCCGCCCTGCACCCGCGCGAACCCCTCGATGTCGGTCAGTGGGTCCTCGACGTCGTCGCCCACGCGCACCACCAGTGCGAGGTCCGGCGTGTAGCCGGCGAACCAGGCATCCACCTCGTCGTCGGTCGTGCCGGTCTTGCCCGCCTGGGGCCGACCGATGTCGGCACGTCGTCCGGTGGTCTCGGCGACGACGACCTCCAGCGCCTGGGTCACGCGGCGGACGGCGTCCGGATCGGCGACCTGGCGGCAGCGGCCCCGGTCCGCGTCGCCCAGCCCGTCCGGGCGCGAGGCCAGCACCGCGTCGCCGGGGGGTCGCGGTGTGCCCTGCGGGGTCGTCTCGACGGGCAGCGGGAGGCTGCGTCCGTCGCGGTCGCGGACCTCGAGGATCGTCCGCAGCGGGCACTGCAGTCCGTCGTTGGCGAGCGTCGCGTAGACCTGGGCGAGGTCGGCGACGGTGGTGTTGCTGCCGAAGCCGCCGATCGCGAGCTGGGGCGTCCGTTCGAGCTCGGTGCGGACACCGAGTCGGGCCGCGGTCTCGGCGAGCGCGTCGGCCCCGACGTCGCACCCGACCTGGGCGAAGACCGTGTTGACCGAGCGGAACAGCGCCTCGCGCAGCTGCAGGCGACCGAAGCCGTTCCCACTGGCGTTGGCCGGCCCCCAGCCCGGGTCACACAGCTCGCCCTCGTCGAACGCGCCCGGTGCGGGGTAGACGGTGTCGGGCTCGATCCCGTCCTCCAACGCCGCCAGGTAGGCGATCGGCTTGAACGTCGAGCCCGGCCGCCGCCGCGCCTGCATCGCGAGGTCGAACTGCGAGGCCGTGTGGTCGCGACCGCCGTACCACGCCAGCACGTCGCCGGTCGCGGGGTCCACGGCGACGGCACCCGCGTCGACACCCGGTCGGTCCTCCTGGCGCGGCAGCTGGGCGGCCACGGCCTCCTCCAACGCGGTCATCGCCGCCGGTTGCACGGTCGTGCGGACCCGGAGCGCGCCCGTCAGGACCTCCTCCTCGCCGTAGGCCTCGGTCAGCAGCCGGCGCACGTGCTGGACCACGTACGGGTAGGTCCCCGGGTCACGGCGCCGCGCCACCACGCCGAGGTCGCTCGACCGCGCAGCCTCGACGTCCGCCGGGGTCGCGCGGCCCAGCTCCTCCATCCGGTCGAGGAGGGCGTCGCGGCGTGCTCGTGCACCGTCCGGGTCGGCGACCGGGTTGCGCAGCGACGGGGCCGGCAGGAGCTGGGCCAGCGTCGCGCCCTGCGCGAGCGTCAGCTCGTCCGCGCCGACGCCGAAGTACGTGACGGCAGCGGCCTCGATGCCGCTCGCGCCCTCGCCGAAGTAGACCGTGTTGAGGTAGGCCTCGAGGATCTCGTCCTTCGACAGCCGTCGCTCGAGCGAGATCGACAGCACGGCCTCCTCGACCTTGCGGCGCAGCGTGACGTCGTCACCGACGAACGCGTTCTTGACGTACTGCTGGGTCAACGTGGAGCCACCCTGCTGGATCGCTCCGGTCCGGACGTTGACCCAGACCGCGCGGACCAGTGCCAGGGGGTCGACGCCGGTGTGCTCGTAGAAGTTGGCGTCCTCGGACGCGATGATCGCCGCCCGGGCGTCCTCGCTGACCTCCACCAGCGGGACGGGGGTGCGGTCGACCTGGGTGGTGAACCGCGCCAGCTCGGTCCCGTCGGCGGCGGTCACGACCGAGGGGCCGCTGAGCACGGGTGGCTCCGGCACGTCCCACTCGATCGCCAACGCAGCCCAGACCACCAGTGCGCCGACGGTGCCGACGCCGACGAGCGACGACACGCCGACCCACAGTGCCCGCAACAGCAACGACCGCCACCGGGCACGGGTGCTCGGGGCGGTCGAAGCCATCATCACATCACATCGCGGGGAGAGGGAGTTGGTCCCGGAAGGGGTCCCGCTGCCTCACCCAACGAGCGGGTCGCCCCCCGGTGACGCCGGGGGAGCGGCGTCGCGTTCGGTGCGCAGTGCGCGCACGATGGGTGTCGGGTCGGCCGGGGCCGCCACGCGCCGTGCCCGGTCCTCGACCCAGTCAGGGTCGACCTCGTCCGCCGTGAGCATCGTGCCCAGCCGCGCTGCTGCCCCTGCGTGGTGCTCCAGCCGCTCGCGGGCGTAGTCGGCGCTGTTGCCACGGGTGACCATGAACGGCCAGTCCGAGCAGCGGACCTGCGCCACCTCACGGGCGAGCTGGCGGACCGCCGGGTCGTCGTCGGGTCGGTCGCTGGCCCGCAGCGCAGCCCGGGCCGCGTCCTCCACCGCGGCGATCCGCACCCACATGTCCCGGGTCGCCGGGGTGACCCACGACGCGTGGCCCTTGCCGTACCCCCACGACGACTCCGGGAGGTGGAGACGACGCGTCGGGGGGTGCCGCTCGCGACGCGACGCGAGCGTCGTGGTCCGCAGTCGCGGGTCGTCGGCCACCCGGCGCAGGAGCCCCTCCAGCCACAGTGGTCCCTCGTACCACCAGTGGCCGAACAGCTCGGTGTCGTAGGCGGCGACCACCAGTCCGCCGGGACGCGGGTCCAGGACCTCGCGCAGCAGGTCGTGGAAGTCGTCGGCGTGGTCGGCCGTGCGGGTGGTGGCGCGCGCCGGCTCGTAGGGCGCCTTGTCCTGCCACGGCACGTCCTGGCCGGTCACCCGGTGCGAGCGGTGCGCCCCGAACGTCCCCTGTGTGTGGAAGTCGCGGTACCAGTCGTCGCCGGGGTAGCCGGTCGTCGGAGCCCACACGCGGTAGGCGACCGAGAGGTCACGGGCGAAGGCGACCACGTCGGAGTCACCGATCAGCACACCGTCGTGCACCACCTCGTCGGCGCTCTGCTCGGCCACGTCCGGCACGGCCGGCCGGACCGTCCAGTCGCGGTCGCGGCCACCGGCGGCACGGATCAGCGTCGGTGCGTCGACCAGGACGTGGTCGATGCCGTGGCGCGCGTAGACGTCCTCGAGCCCCGCCAGCGGCGGACCCGTCCGCGGCAGCGTCGGCGTGCCGAAGCGGTCGGTCGCGGTCGGTGGTGCGGTGGGGTCGGCAACCGGCCCGGCCGGGCGGTAGCCGAGCTCGGGCGGCCACAGCCCCGACGGTCGGTGCCCCGCCCAGCGTGCGTGGTGGTCCAGACCCGTCGCCAGCTGCCCGTCGAGCAGGTGCTCGTCGCCGAGCAGCGGCAGGTACGGGTGCGTCGCCGGGCCGCCGAGCAGCTCGATCACGCCCCGGTCCGCCAGGTCCGCCCAGA
Source organism: uncultured Actinomycetota bacterium (assembly GCA_964389945.1). Classification (GTDB taxonomy): domain Bacteria; phylum Actinomycetota; class Nitriliruptoria; order Nitriliruptorales; family Nitriliruptoraceae; genus JBFGFG01. The sequence continues at coordinate 96 of CAYMGL010000084.1, read as the reverse complement.
CCGCGAGCAGGCCGCCCGCCGCCTGGACCTCCTCGTGCAGCGCGAGCAGGTCCTGGTGGTGCCGCCAGTGGTGGTGCGACAGCTCGCGGACCGGCT
>CAYMGL010000083.1:0-10183 GCA_964389945.1 uncultured Actinomycetota bacterium | reverse complement strand
AACTCACAGACAAGTCACAGGACTTCCACCGGTCACCCACAGGCTGTCCACAGAATGTGCGGCGCAGGCGCACAGCGCGGGTGCAGAGCGCACACCTCACTCGGGCGCTGGTGGCCGGTCGCCCGTGGTGCACCCCGCACGTGTCCCTAGGTTCTGCTCATCCCAACGCCGGAGCCGCATCGTGCCGATGGACCGCACCCACCTGCCGCTCGACCCGCGACCGCGTCACGAGGCGCAGCCGGTCGACGTGCGCGATGCCGGACCGGGCACCTTCCCGGACCTCGTCGGTGCGCCCGAGGGCGCACCGAACGTGCTCATGATCCTGGTCGACGACATGGGGTTCGGGGCGAGCAGTGCCTTCGGCGGCCCCTGCGAGATGCCGACGGCCGACCGGCTCGCCGCGGACGGCCTGCGCTACACCCGGTTCCACACCACGGCGATGTGCTCCCCGACGCGGGCCTCGCTGCTGACGGGGCGCAACCACCACTCGGTCGGCATGGGCGCGATCACCGAGATCGCGACCGCCCACCCCGGCTACACCTCGATGCGTGGTCCGTCGGCGGCACCGTTGCCCGAGGTCCTGCGGCTCAACGGGTGGAACACCGCGGCGTTCGGGAAGTGGCACCAGACCCCCGTCTGGGAGACCAGCTCGTCGGGTCCCTTCGACCGCTGGCCCACCGGCGAGGGGTTCGAGCGCTTCTACGGCTTCAGCGGTGGTGAGACCGACCAGTACGAGCCGTCGCTGTTCGACGGCACCACGCCCGTCGAGCGGCCCGAGGGCGACGACTACCACTTCTCGGTCGACATCACGGACCGGGCGATCGACTACGTCCGGGAACGCACGGCCATGACGCCGGACAAGCCCTGGTTCGTCTACCTGTCGTTCGGCGCGACCCACGCCCCGCACCACGTGCCGGGCGAGTACGTCGAGCCCTACCGCGGCCGGTTCGACGCAGGCTGGGACGCGCAACGCGAGGCGACGCTCGCCCGCCAGCTCGAGCTCGGGATCGTGCCGGAGGGGACCGACCTGTCACCGCGCCCCGACGAGATCCCGGCGTGGGACGACCTGAGCGACGACCACCACCGACTCCACGCCCGCATGATGGAGACCTACGCGGGCTTCGCGACCCACACCGACGAGCAGGTCGGGCGCCTCGTCGACGCGCTCGACGACCTGGACGTCCTGGACGACACGATCATCCTCTACATCCTCGGCGACAACGGGGCGAGTGCCGAGGCCGGCCCGGACGGCACCCTCAACGAGTTCGCGCAGTACAACATCGTCCCCGAGACGATCGACCAGATGCTCGAGCGCATCGACGAGATCGGCGGCCCGACCCTCTTCAACCACTACCCGGTGGGGTGGGCGCACGCGATGAACACGCCGTACCGCTGGACCAAGCAGTGCGCGTCGCACTGGGGCGGGACCCGCAACGGGCTCGTCGTCCACTGGCCGGCCGGGTTCGGGCGGCCGGGGGAGCTGCGCACCCAGTTCACCCACTGTGCCTCGGTCGTGCCGACGATCCTCGAGGCCGCCGGTCTGCCGCAGCCGACGTCGGTGAACGGCGTCGCGCAGCAGCCGTACCCGACGCCGTCGTTCGCGCCGACGTTCGCCGATGCGGACGCACCCGACGAGCACCGCACCCAGTACTTCGAGATGGTCGGCAACCGGGCGATCTACCACGAGGGGTGGTCGGCCTGCACGATGCACTCCGTGCCGTGGGTGCTGGCCGGCGACCGGCCACGCTTCGAGGACGACACCTGGGAGCTCTACGCCCCCGACGACCACAGCCAGGCACACGACCTCGCCGCCGAGCTGCCGGACAAGCTGCGGATGCTCCAGGAGCTCTTCCTCGTCGAGGCGGCACGCTTCGACGTCTTCCCGCTGGACGACCGCAAGGCGGAGCGGCTCGACCCGGCCCACGTCGGGCGGCCGAGCCTCATGGGCGACCGGACGTCGCTGACGATCCACCCCGGGGCCACCCACCTCGGCGAGTCGACCGTCCCCGACGTCAAGAACCGCAGTCACACCATCAGCGCAGAGGTGACCATCGGCGACGAGCCGGCCAACGGCGCCATCGTCGCCCAGGGCGGTCGCTTCGGCGGCTGGTCGCTGTACGTCCGCGACGGCGTGCCGGCCTACTGCCACAACTGGGTCGACCACGAGCGCTACTTCGTCCGCGGCTCGGCACCGCTGGCACCGGGTCGCCACACCGTCGCGTTCGAGTTCGACTACGACGGCGGTGGCGCGGGGAGGGGCGGTGACGGGCGGCTGCTGGTCGACGGCGAGGAGGTCGGCGCGGGACGCATCGAGAACACCTGCGGCTACCTCTTCGCCACGACCGACGCCCTCGACGTGGGCCGGGACACGGGCGCCCAGGTCGTCGACGACTACGGCTCGCCGCGAGGCGTGTTCACGGCCGAGGTCCACAGCGTCACCATCGACGTGGATCCGCAGCACCACACCGACCGCGAGGGTCTCGCCGAGGCGATCCTCAAGCGGCAGTGACGGCGGACTCGGCCGGCGTCGGTCACGCCTCCTCCCGGTCGTCGTGGCCCGAGAGGCTACGAACGGTGCCCGATCCGGTGTTCCGCGTTCGGCCGGGTGGAGGGCGGCGATGAGCGACCCGACCCCGGTCGACCTCGTCGAGCGATCCCGACGGACGCTGGCGACGCTGCTGCCCGTGACCTCTTGGCTGCCCCGGTACGACTGGGCCACCGACCTCCGCCGCGACGTGGTCGCCGGGATCGCGGTCGCGGCGCTGCTCGTCCCCGAGTCCATGGGCTACGCCGACGTCGCTGGCGTCCCGGCCGAGGTCGGGCTGTACGCCGCGCTCGGGTCGGTGCTCGTGTATGCCCTGGTCGGCCGGACGTCGATCCTCGTCGTCGGCCCGGCATCTGCGGTGGCGGCACTGTCGGCGTCGATCGTCGCGGAACTGGGCGGTGGTGCCGACCCGGTGGCGGTCACGATCGCCCTCGCGCTGCTCTCCGGCCTGCTGCTGGTCGTCGCCGGGGCCCTCCGGTTGGGCTGGATCGTCAACTTCATCTCGCGCCCGGTCCTGCACGCGTTCGTGAGTGCCCTGTCGATCTCGATCATCGTCGGGCAGCTCGACGGGCTCCTCGGGATCGAGGTGGAGGGGGAGACGACCCTGCTCGAGCTCGTCGACGTCCTCGGCAGCCTCGATGACCTGGCAGTGCTCGCTGCGGTCGTCGGCGGTGTGGCCCTGGTGGTCCTGGTCGCCCTCGAACGGATCCCGATGGCCGTGCCGGCTGCCGTGGTGGTGGTCATCGGCGGCATCGTCGCCAGCGGGCTCCTCGACCTCCGGGGTGCGGGGGTCGGCGTGGTCGGCGAGATCCCGACGGGCCTGCCGTCGATCGGCCTGCCCGACCTGGCTGCGATGCGTTGGGTCGACCTGGTCGGCGGCGCGGCCGCCCTGCTCCTCGTCGGGTTCTCCGAGGGCTACGCGGCGGCGAGCGCCGTGGCGGCGGAGACGGGGGAGGACATCGACGCGGACCAGGAGCTGCTCGCCTCCGGCGCGGCGAACGTCGCCGCCGGCCTCCTCGGTGGGCTGACGGTGGGCGGCAGCCTGTCGAAGTCGGCGGCGGCGAGCGCGGCCGGTGCGCGGACGCAGGTGACCAACGTGGTGGCCGGGCTCCTGGTCCTGGCGACGCTGCTGTTCCTCGCCCCGGTGATCGAGGTGCTGCCGGAACCGGTCCTCGCGGCCGTGGTCATCGTCGCGGTCCTGCACGCCGCGGACCCCCGCCGCGTGCTGCGGGTCCGCGCGGTGAACCGGTTGGACTTCGCGGCGGCCGTCGTGACGTTCGTCCTCGTCCTGGTGTGGGAGGCACTGCCGGCGCTGCTCGTCGGCGTCCTGCTGTCGCTCGCGTTCCTCGTGCGCCGCGCGACCTTCCCCGACGTGGTCCAGCTGCGCCCGGGCGCCGACGGCACGTACCGCCGTGGGGCACAGTCGGCCTCTGCCCCGCGCGACGTCGTGGTGGTCCGCTTCGAGGCACCGCTCGTGTACGCCAACGCGTCCCGGCTCGTGACCGCCGTGAACGCCGTGGTGGACCGCAACCCAGGCGTCCGGCGGGTCGTGATCGATGCCGAGATGCTGTCCGACCTCGATGCCACGGGCGCGGAGACCCTGGAACTGGTCGACATCCGACTCGCCGCCCGCGACGTCGAGCTGGTGCTGGCCCGGCTCCACGCGCGGGCTCGGGCGCAGCTCGAACGTTCACGGCTCGGCGAGCGGTTCGCAGGCCGGATCCACCCCACGGTCGAGGACGCCGCCGCGACGTGACGTGCAGGCGGTCCCGACGCGGCCCGGCCCCGCCGGGCCCTGCTCAGGCGATCTCGGCGCGGCGCCACCACCACACCGTGCCGGCGGCACCGCCGACGACGCTCACCACGGCCAGCCCGATGGAGACGGTGCCCGGACTCGGTACTCCCGGGGTGCCGGCGATCGCGACGAGCCCGGGCACTGCGAACGGGAACCACGCGGCGCCACCGAGCAGGACGGCGACCTGGGAGACGGCGACCACGAGGATGACGGCACCGATCGCCGGGAGGTAGCCGCGCCCGACGCTGGCCACCCACGCGACGGGGATCGCCAGGAGCATCGTCGAGCTCGCCACCACGAGGAGGCGCCCGAGTTCCGGTGCGATGACCGCCCACGACTCCGGACCGACCCCGGCGAGCGACCCCGCGGCCAGCGACACCAGCGTGACGCCCAGCGCGACGACGAGCCCCCATGTCGCGACCACGACGAGCTTCGCCGCGGCCACGGCGCTCCGCGGGACCGCCGATGCGAACAGCGCCACGAACGTGCCCTCGGCGTGCTCCCGCCCGAACACCCAGGCCACGACGACCCCGGCACCGACGAACAGCGCGGCCGCCGCCACCTGGCTGACCACCCCGAGGTAGCCGACCCAACCCTCGCCGGACAGCAGCATGTCGGCCTTCGCCGCGAGCGCACCGACGCCGTCCCCACCGGCCGCCAGCACCATCGCCAGACCGAGCAGTGGGACGAGCACGACCAGCAGCACGGTCGCGACGAGCACGACCGGGGCACGACGCACCTTCCACCACTCCACGAGCAGCGCGGCCCTCATCGCCGTCCCTCCACGTCGACGCCGTCCGCGGCACTCACGAGCGCGAAGAACGTGTTCTCCAGGTCGTCACCGTCGGGATCGAGCTGGCCGACGACCGTGCCGCGGTGGAGGGCGGTGATGCGGTCCGCCACCCGTGCCAGCTGGTCGAGGTGGTGGCTGGAGACCAGCACTGCACACCCCTCGTCGCGCAGCTGCACGAGCAGCTGACGGACGAGCACGACCCCGGCCGGGTCCAGCGCGTTGGCGGGCTCGTCCAGGACCAGCACCTCAGGGTCGTGGACCAGGGCCGAGGCGAGTCCGAGCCGCTGCCGGTTGCCGAGTGAGAGCTGCCGTGCGGGCCGGTCGGCCCAGCGCTCCAGCCCGAGTCGTTCGAGCACGCGGGCCACGGCCAGGTCGAGGCCCTGCCGGTCCAGTCCGTGCAGCAGGCCCGCGGCCGCGAGGTTCCGCCGCACCGTCAGCTCGGGGTACGCGAACGGGGTCTCGATGAGGTGCCCGACACGTCGCCACTGCTCGGCGGTGGCGGCTGCAGCCTCGACCCCCAGCACGCGGGCACTGCCCGCGTCCGGCCGCAGCATCCCGAGGAGCAACCGCATCAGGGTCGTCTTCCCCGCGCCGTTCAGCCCGACCAGTGCGTGGATCTCGCCTGCCCCGACCTCGAGGTCGAGCGGCCGGACGGCCGCGTCCTCGCCGAACGACCGGGACAGTCCCACGGCCGTGAGTGGCGCGGCGCGGTCGGCCGCGCCCCGTGACTGGGCACGGGGGACACCTGGCGTACTGGTCGGATGGCTCACGGACGGCCCCCTCTCGGCGTGGCGTCCGGCGCGGTCCGATCGTGCCGGACATGGTCACGACCCGCCTGCCGGGCTCGCCGTGGAGCGCCGACGTGTCGATCGCGTTCGTTCCTCGCGTCCATGGGGCTCTCCCGGTCCGACACCATCGTCGTCGAGCGGGCTTGGCGGCTGGTTGCCGACTGCTTGGCGCGCGAGCGACAACCCGGGGTGCTCTCCGCGCGGCACCCACGGAGTCCCTCCGGTTCCGAGCGTCATGCCGCGGCCAGGAGGAGACGGTGGTGCGTCGGTGCACGGACGTGCGGTCCTACCAGGTGGAGCGCCCGGGTGTGGTGGTCTGCACGAGCCGGGGTCCGAGGGGCCCGGAGCCGCTGACGGGTGCAGCGCTGGCGTTGTCGAGCAGTGCCATGAGGAAGGCCGTGAGGGTGAGGCGACGGCGACGCGAGCGGACGACGCCCCGTCCTGCTGTGCCGGGCGCGGTGCGGCCGGCGCGGACGTCGATCGTCGGGGTGGTGATGTCGATGGTGCTCATGGCGCTGCTCCTGCCTCGTCGAGGCGGTGGTGGGTGCGACCCGGTCCGGATCGCTGCGGGCACTGTCCACCAGCAGCTGCCGCGAACCTTGGAGACCATCTGGAGAAGTTCTGGACGTCTCCTGCGGGGCACACGAGCGCCCCCAACAGGCCATGTCGGGCGTTTGCAGGGCTAGGCTCCGGCAGGGTCGAGGGAGGTCCCATGCCGCTGTTCCTCGTCGAGCGACAGTTCGCCGACACGTTCGACCCGAGCGACGACCGCATCCGGGCCGTTGACGAGTACGAGCGTGAGAGCGACATCCGCTGGCTGACGTCGTTCCTGTCGTCGGACAAGCGCAAGTCCTACTGCCTGTACGAGGCTGCCGACGTCGAGACGATGCGCCGGCACGCCGCCGACCTCGGGCTCCCGGCCGACGCGATCGTGGAGGTCAGCGAGTTCGAGCGCTGACCGGCGATGGGTGTCGTGCGCTTCGGAGACCTCACCCTCGACCCGGACCAGGCGCTGCTGGTCGGCCCTGACGGCCCGATCGCGGTCGAACCGCAGGTCTTCGCCGTGCTCGTCCACCTTGCGACGCGTCCGGGCCGGCTCGTCACCAAGGAGGAGCTGCTGGACGAGGTGTGGGGCAGCCGCTTCGTCACCGAGTCGAGCCTGACGAGTCGGATCCGGGCCGCTCGTGCGGCCGTCGGCGACGACGGCCGCCGCCAGGAGGTCATCGCGACGGTGCACGGTCGTGGTTACCGGTTCATCGCGGAGGTCCAGCCCGACGATCCCGTGGACGACCATGCAGACCCTCGTGTCGGTGCGCCGGACGCATCGGGACCGACGGGCGACGGACCGACGGCGGGCTGGCCGCAACCGCGTGTCCTGCCTGCCGCGCTGCGGGTGGGCGCGGATGACCCCTTCGTGGGTCGTGACGAGGAGTTCGCGATCGCCGCGGCCGTGCTCGACGACCCGGAACCGCAGACCCGCATCCTGTGGCTGCTCGGCGAGCCGGGCATCGGCAAGACCCGGCTGGCAGCGCAGCTGGCTGCCCACGCCGATCGTGCGGGCCGAACCGTCCTGTTCGGCCGGTGCGACGAGGACCTCGCGATCCCGCTGCAGCCGATCGCCGAGATGCTCGAGGCGACGATCGCCGGGCTCGCCGGGCCCGGGCTGCAGCAACGCCTCGGCCCGTACGCGACCGAGCTGCAGCGACTGCTGCCGCGGCTCGTCGAGGTCCTGCCCGAGCTGGCGCCCGTCAGCGCTGGCGACCCGGGGGCACAGCGGCACCGGCTGTTCCAGGCGGTCGTCGGCTGGCTCGACGCCGGCGCGGCGGTCCGTCAGCAGGTGCTCGTCATCGACGACGCCCACTGGGCCACCGACTCGACGCTGCAGCTGCTCGGGCACGTCACCCGTGGCGTCCACGCGGGCGCCACGAGGATCGTCGTCACCGCCCGCGACACGTCACCCGACACCAACTCCGTGCTCGCCGCCCTCGTCGACGCGACGACCGCGGACGGCACCGGCATCGCGCTGCGCCTGGGCGGCCTCGACCGGGACGCCGTCGGCTCCCTGGTCGACATGGACGCAGACCTCGCGCTCTCACAGACGGCCGGCAACCCCCTGCTCCTGCGCGCCCTCGACGGCCAGGTCGACGGGGGCGGCGTCGACGGGGCCGTGCGGCGCCGGCTCTCACGGATCGACGAGCACGCGCGCGAGACGCTCGCCGTCGCGGCGATCGCGGGGCTGGACTTCGACCTGCGCATCGTGGCGGCGGCGGTCGGACGCCCCGAGCTCGACGTGCTCGACGAGCTCGAGCAGGCGGTCGAGGCCCGGCTGGTGGAGGAGGTGGGCGTCGATCGGTTCCGCTTCTCCCACGCACTGGTCCGGGCGAGCCTGCGCGACAGCTTCAGCGCGAGCCGGCGGTCCCGCCTGCACGCCGCCGTCGCGGGCGCGTTGGAGGCGGTGCACGCCGAGGACCTGCGGCCGGTCGCCAGCGCAGTCGTCCAGCACCTGCGGTCGGCCGGTACCCGACGGGTCGACCACGAGCGGCTTCGTCGGTCGGCGCTCGTGGCCGCCGACCGCGCGCGTGAGCTGCTCTCCTTCGAAGAGGCGGATGCGTTGTTCGGGATCGCCCTGGACGCCACGCCCGAGGACGACGCCCGCGCCCGTGCCGAGGTGCTCCTCGCCCGCGGGACGACGCGCTCGCGCGCCGGACTGCACGTGCCGGCAGCGGACGCACTGGCAGCGGCGCACGAGCTGGCCGTCGCGGCCGAGGCCGCCGACGTCGTCGTGGGCACGGCGATCGCCTGGGTGGACGCGAGCTGGCGGACCGGCGCCTCCCTGGACGCCGGGGAGGCGATGCTGCGCGCCGCTGCGCCGCTCGTCGCCCCCGACGACCTCGTGACCAGCGCCCGCGTGGCGATGGCCGGCGCCCTGGTGGCCGAGTACACGGGTCGGGTCGAGGAGGCAGCAGCCGAGGCCGCACGGGCCGACGAGCTCGTCCAGCAGCTCGGCGATCCCCGGTTGGAGGCCGAGCTGCTGGCGACCACGATGCTGCACCAGGCCGTGCTGCGGGACCCGGCGCGGCGCGCACACCACCGGTCGCGGGTGCTGGCGCTGGCCGAGGAGCTCGACGATGCCGAGCTTGCGATGCTCGGCCACCACTTCGAGCTCGTCGACCTCGCCATCGGCGGTCGGATGGCCGAGGTCGTCGGCCGGATCGACGCCCAGCGCGAGCGCGCGGAGCGGCTGCAGAGCAGGTTCTTCCAGTACAACATCGCGGTGATCGAGGCGATGACGTCGCTGTACGTCGGCGACCTCGAACGGGCGGACGCGCTGGCCGGCGCCGCGCTGGACCTCGCAGAGGGGATGGAGGGCGAGGACCGGTCCGGGACCCACGGACTGCAGATGTTCCTGGTCCGGCGGGAGCAGGGCCGGCTCGGTCCGCTGCGTGGGCCGCTGCAGGTGCTCCGTGCTCGTCACGACCTCGGGGCGTTCTGGACGCCCGGACTGGCGGCCATGTACGTCGAGCTCGGCGAGCTCGACGAGGCGGAGGAGCTCCTCGTCTCGCTCACCGGCGACAAGCCACCACGGCCCCCGCGCGACTCGCTCTGGCCGCTCGTGATGAGCTTCCTCGTCGACGTGTCCACCGCCGTGGGCCGCCTCGACTGGTGTGCCGACGCCTACGAACAGCTCGAGGGACTGGCCGGCCAGGCGATCGTGGCGGGCCACGGCCTGGCCAACCTCGGCAGCGTCGACCGCCTGCTCGGTGCCCTCGCCCGCCACCTCGACCGACACGACCTCGCCGAGTCGCACCTGCGGACGGCGCGAGCGCAGGACGAGGAGCAGGGATCGGTGCTGTGGTCCGGCCACGCCACCGTCGAGCTGGCGCGACTGCGCCTGGCCCAGGGGCGCTCGGCCGAGGCCGCCGCGCTCGTCGACGAGGTCCGCAGCGCGGTTCAGGGCCGGGGCCTGGTGCGACTCGAGGAGTCGGCGACCGCGCTGCGGACCGAGCTGGGCTGATCGACGCTCGGGTCGGGGTGGTCGGCGCGTCGCGCTCGTCGGTCGCGCTGCGCCGCCGTGGAGAGCATCTCCAGAACTTCTCCAGATGGTCTCCAAGGTTCGCCACGGCTGTTCGTGGACAGTGCTCCCAGCGATCCGGAGCGGGTCGCACCACCCACAGCCTCGCACGAGGCAGGAGCACACGACATGACGACGATCACCACCCCCCTCGCCAACAACGGCATCGCCATCGAGCACATGGCGGCCG
>CAYMGL010000082.1:0-10184 GCA_964389945.1 uncultured Actinomycetota bacterium | reverse complement strand
CGGAACATGACGCAGCTCCGGGGTCCCACGGGTCGGCGGGTCCGCGGCACGGCGTGGTCCCAGGTGCGCTGGCAGGTGCCGCCCATCACGACGAGGTCGCCGGGCTGTGGACGCAGTCGGACGCTCGCCCCACCCCCCTTCGGTCGCAGGTGGAACGCCCGGGCCGTCCCCAACGTGAGCACGGCCACGACCGCCCGGTCGCGGTCCCGCAGCTCCCGATCGCCGTGCCAGGCGACCGCATCGTCACCGTCGCGGTAGAGGTTCGCCGTCACACGGTCGAGCGTCGTCCGGTAGCGACGTGACAGGAGCTCGACCGCCTCGTGGAGGACGGCCAGCCCGACCGGCAGGTCGGCGGTCCCCCAGTGTGCGCGGAGGCGCGGCTGTGCCACCCGCTCGCCGTACATCTCCATCTCGTGCTGCTGCCAGCCGCCGGCCGTCAGCACCCGCTCGAACAGCTCGTCGTGCCCGCTGCACCAGCCGGGCACGACGTCGAGCCACGCACCGGCGCCGAGCTCACGGCGCTCGGCGCGAGCGAACGCGGCGTCGAAGGAGGGCTCCCCCGAGTCGTCGGTCTGCCCCAGGAGGGACGGCTGCCAGGTCGTGGTGTGCATGGCCGTGACCGTATCGAACAGATGTTCGTCGCGCAGGTGTCACATCCGCTTCTTGGTCCGTGCGGTCGCCGGCGCCGTCGTGGGGTCCTCGGGCCACGGGTGCTTGGGGTAGCGGCCCCGCAGGTCGGCACGGACGTCGTGGTACGCCCCCTCCCAGAAGCCCGCGAGGTCGCTCGTGACGGCCGCGGGCCGGCCGGCGGGCGACAGCAGCTCGACCGTCACGGGCACCGCACCACCGGCGACCGTCGGTGACCGCTCCAGACCGAAGAACTCCTGCAGCTTGGCGCTGAGGACGACCCGACCCTCGTCCTCGTAGCGCAGCCGGGCCGTGCGACCCGACGGGATCGACATGCGAGCCGGCGCCAGACGGTCCACCTCCGCCACACGGTCCCAGCCGATGCGTTGGCGCAGTGCGTCGACGAGCTGCAGCCGCCCGAGGTGGCCGACGCGGTGCAGACCGGCGAGGTACGGCGCGAGCCAGTCGTCGAGGTCCGCCAGCAACGCCTCGTCGGTCATCGCCGGCCACGGCTCGCCGAGCACGTCGTGCAGGAACCCGGCCCGCTCGCGCAGGGACCGTGCGTTGTCGCTCCACGGCAGCAGCGCCAGGCCGACGTCCCGGACGCCGTCGAGGAGCGCGGCCGTCGTGGCCTGGTCGTCGGGGTCGTCGAGGTGGCCGTCGGTCAGCACGAGCGCACCGAGCTGGGTCCGCCGCCGGGCGACGACGTCGCGCTGCCGCGGGTCCCAGACGACGTGCGCCACCTGTTCGACCAGGTGCCCGAGCTCCTCGTGCAGCGCTTCCTCCTCGAGCACGGCGGCCCGCCGGACCCACGCGTCGCTGCCGGCCCCGTCGACGTCGACGGCCACCAGCAGCGGCGTGCCGGCGAGCACGTCGCCGGCGTCGAGGCGTGCGCCGCGCCCGCTGGTCAGCACGTAGCGGCTGCGGTCGTCGTCGCGGACCCGCCCGACGCGGTCGGGGAACGCACGGGCCAGCAACCGTCCGATGCGTGCCGAGGTGACCCGGTCCGGGTCCCGACCGGCATCGGCCAGCCGTCGCAGGCGCCGCACGTCGCGATCGACGGCACCCAGGCGGCCGTCGCGCACGGCCGCCCCGCCGCCGGGTCGTCCGCCGCGCAGGGCAACGACACGATCGGTCATGTCGACGAGGCTGCTGCCGCGGCGCGTGGTCAGGACGTCACGCTCCCCGAGCAGCGCGGCGAGCTCGACGGCGAGCCCCCGCTCGTCGGGGGCGGCCGTCCGCACGAGGTGCGCCAGGCGAGGTGGCAGCGGCAGTTCGACGAGCGACCGTCCGTGTTCGGTGACCCCTGCCTCGTCGTCCAGCGCACCCAGCTGCTGGAGCACGGCGACGGCCGCGTCCCAGGCCGGCGCGGGCGGCGGGTCCAGCGTCCGCAGCTGGTCGCGGTCACGGATGCCCCACGTGGCGGCCTCGAGCACGAACCCCGCGAGGTCCTCCTGCTGCACCGCGGGCGTGCGGGAACGCGCGAGGGACATCGTGGTCCGTGACGGCCACATGCGGATGGCGGTGCCCTCACGAACACGTCCGGCGCGTCCCGCCCGCTGCTCGGCGCGATCGAGCGAGATCCGGGTCGTGACGAGGTGGGACAGCCCCGTGGCCGGGTCGTGGCGCGGCTCGCGTGCGAGGCCGCTGTCGACGACGACCCGGACGCCCGGCACGGTCAGGGACGACTCGGCGAGGTCGGTCGCGACCACGACGTGGCGGACGCCGGCAGGGGGCGGCTCGAGCGCCGCGTCCTGCTCGGCGGGCGGGAGCCCACCGTGCAGCGGCAGCAGGCGCACCGAGGACCGCACGGCACGTGACAGCTCCTCGATCGTGCGCATGATCTCGCGCACCCCGGGCAGGAAGACCAGCACGTCGCCGTCGAACCGGTCCAGGGCGTCCAGCACGACGTCGGCGACGGCGGGCTCCAGGCGGTCGGCCAGCGAGTGCTCGACGTGCTCGACCTCGACGGGGAACAGCCGGCCGTCCGACGCCACGACGGGCGCGCCGCCCAGCAGGTCCGCGACGCGGTCCCCCTCCAGCGTGGCCGACATGACGACCACACCGAGGTCGTCGCGCAGGTCCGCGACGTCCAGGGCGAACGCGAGCGCGAGGTCGGCCTCGAGCGAGCGTTCGTGGTACTCGTCGAGCACGACGACGCTCGTGCCCTCCAGCGTCGGGTCGCGCTGCAGCCGCCGGACGAGCACCCCCTCGGTCACGACCTCCACGCGCGTCGCGTCGCTGGTCCGCCGATCGTCGCGCGTCGTGACGCCCACGTGTCCCCCGACGCGGTCACCGACCAGCGACGACATCCGCCGCGCCGCAGCACGGGCGGCCACACGACGGGGCTCCAGCACGACGATGCGGCCGTGGTCGAAGGCGGCGTCCTCGGCCAGCGCGAGCGGCAGGACCGTCGTCTTGCCGGCCCCGGCCGGGGCCTCGAGCACGAGCCGTCGGCTGCGACGCAGCGCGGCGACGGCGTCATCGAGCACGTCGAGGACCGGCAGCTCGGCCGCCGCGCTGCGGACGGGCCGCAGTCCGCCCGCACGGTCGGACCCACCCGGCGCCACCGCATCCTCCTCGCAGGCACGTGCGAGCGGTGCAGCGTAGGAGGCCCGCGTTCAGCCGCCGGGGCGCACGACCATCGCCCACACGGCGACGAGCAGGACGGCGACGTCGAGCATCGACAGCAGTCGGACGCGGGCCGAGAGGGCAGCGAGGCGCGCGGGGTCGGGCGAGGCGCTGCTGGCCTCCTCGGTGAGCTCCCTGCTGGCCCGCTCCGTGAGGACCGCACCGAGGACGAAGCTGAGCGCGACCGCGGCGAACCCGATGCTGATGAAGGGGTCGCTCCACGACACGCCGCCCTGGCTGGCCAGCACCATGCCGATGCCGGCCAGCAGGGTGACGACGGCCGCCGGGCCGTAGAACCTCTGGCCGGCCGCAGCGCCGACCTCGCCCCATCGGCGCATCATCTCGGGTGGGGAGCCGGCGAGCTGCGCCGACGCGAAGACGTGGAAGATGCCGCCGCCGACCCAGGCGACGGCCGCGATCACGTGGATCGTCTGGAGCGTGTCGTACATCGAGCACCCCGCGGTCGAAGCTTCGCGCGATCCTGCCACATCGAGGCGCTCGAGGACAGCAACGCGCCCCGGCAGGACCGGGGCGCGGGCACGGGTCGTGCGACGTCAGTCGTCCTCGCCGTCCTCGTCGGGCGCGAGCAGCTCCTCGACCCGCTCCTCGGCCTTGCCGTCCAGGGCGAGGTCGAGCTCGGCGACGAGACGGGCACGCGCCTTGCGCAGCATCGTGCGCTCGGACGGCGACAGGCCCTTGCGCTCGTTCTTCGCGCTGAGGTCACGGACGACCATGGCGATGTCCTGGGGCTCGCCCGTGGTCATCTTGCCCTGGTTGCGTGCGCGCATCTTGCGCCACGACAGCGACTGGCCCTCGGCCGGCGCGTCCAGGACGTCGAGGACGTCCTTCGCCTCGTACTTGTCCATCGCCTCGCGCAACTCGTGCTCGTCGAGCGTCGCGACGGGCAGCTGCAGGATCAGGTCCTGCTCGGTGTGCTCCAGGACCGCGTACTCCTCCTCCACACCACCGATCGTCCGAGTGGTGATGTCCTTGAGGATCGTGGGACCGTGGACGGGGTGGATGAGGGGCGTACCGACAGGGATCTTCAAAAGGGCGCTCCGATGCCATCGCGTGCGGACAGGGCCGGCCCGGCGCTGGGAGGTGGACCGACGGCGAACATGATTATGTTAACCTAATGCGCTTGTGATCGCAAGCACGTGTGCGTTGCTCAGCCGGCGAGCAGGCGCACCAGCGCGGTGACTGCCGCGGCCGTCACCACCGTCGGGATGAAGCCGCCGCCGCGTGCCAGCACGAGCCCGGCCGCCGCCACGCCGAGCAGGCGTGCGTCCACGACGAACGTGGTCCCCTCGACCAGCACCGAGATCGCCACGAGCGCAGCGAGCAGGGCGGCCGGCAGCAGGTCGATCACGCGCGCGACCCCGTCGGGCAGCGTCCGGTTGCCCAGCAGGACGGGACCGGCCGCCTTCAGGGCATAGGTCGCCACGCCCAGGACGAGGACGACGGTCGTCGCGTCGCTCATCGCACCCTCCCCGCGGCGACGACGCCCAGGCCCGCGACCAGGATCGGGACACCGGGCGGTGCGAAGGGTGCGACGGCCAGGGCGATCGCGGCACCCGCGACGGCCACGCGGACCTGGCGTCGGTCCCGCAGACGGGGCCACAGCAGCGCGAGGAACGAGGCGGGGATCGTCGCGTCGATGCCGAGCGGCTCGACCAGCTCGCCAGCTCCGGCGGCCAGCACGAACCCGAGCAGGGTCGAGGCGTTCCACAGCGCGAAGACCGCCAGTCCCCCGGCGAGGTAGCCGTAGCGCCGTCGATCCGGCGACGTGGCCGCCGTGCCGACGGCCATGGCCTCGTCGATCATCAGCTGCGACGCGGCGAGCCGGAAGGGCAGCGAGCCGCGCAGCGCGGGTGCCATCACGAGGCCGAAGGCCAGCGACCGGAGGTTGAGCAGGATGCCCGCACCGACCCCTGCCGCCACCGTGCCGGCGTCGCCGAGCACCCCCACGGCAGCGAACTGCGCGGAGCCCGTGAAGACGATGGCCGAGAACCCCACCGCCTCCCACCAGGCCAGCCCGACCTGGCTGCAGAGCACCCCGAACGCGAGCCCGAACGGCACCAGCGCGACGGCGATGGCGCCCGCGCGCCGTCGCAGCGCAGCACGGTCGGGCTCGTCGATCGGCTCGGTCGTCAGCGCTGGTCCCCCACCACGGCGGCCCGCAGTCAACCAACCCTGCGACGGACGGCAGTCACCACGAGCAGCGCAGTCACGCCCGCGGCGACCAGCCACACCGGGCGCAGCGGGCCGTCGGTGGTCGACGCCGGCGCCTGGAGCGGGACCCAGACGGTCTCGCCGTCGATGCTCGTCACCGTGCCGGCCACCTCCACCGGGACGCTCCACGCGAACAGGCGGACCGTGCGCCCGGACGACCGGACGTCCTCGTCGGGGACGAGCCCCGGCAGCGCAGCACGCGTCTCGAGCCACGCGTGCGCAGGCGTCGCAGAGACCTGCCTGAAGGTGGCCGTGCCCGGTGCGGCGTCGATCGCCCCGTCGGCCAGCCGCTGCTCGGCACGTGTCGCGGACGACAGGTTCACAGCGACGCCGTCGGGGCCGATGACCGCGTACGGCGCACCCTCGCGGCCGAGCACGGTGACCGGGGTCGACCCGTCGTTGCGGAGGAAGACCACCGGGACCGGCCCCGGCGCGACCTCCACGGTGACGCCCGGGCTGACCTCGCCGTCGCCGAGCAGCCGTGCCACGACCTGGCCCGTCACCGGTACATGCCGCAGTCGTCCCGTCAGCGCCACGTCGCGCCCGTCCACGCGCACGGGCACCGACCAGGTCGCCACGTCCTGCGCCTCGTCGCTGGCCAGCACCGTCGGTGGGACGTCCAGCGCAGCCGGGTGGAGGCGGTGCTCGAACCACTGGAAGGTGCCGTCACGACCGATGACGGTCCAGGCCTCGTGGGTCGCCGGCAACGGGTCGGGCACACGGCCGGCAGCGTTGGTCGCGGCATGGAAGGCCGGCGACGACAGGTCGACCTCGACGGCGGCCGCGGCAACCCGCGCCCACGCCACGCCGTCCTCGTCGAGCAGCTCGACCGTCACGCCGTCACCGGGCACGACCGACAGCACCGCGGCGTCCTGGGAGGCACGAACCTGCACCTCGGCGTCCACCTCGACCGCGGCACCGTCAGCGGTGAAGCCGTCGACGACCGGGGTGATCGACGACGCGGTCTCGTGGCCGAGCGCCACGGAGCCGACGGCGAGCACGACCAGCAGCACCTGCACCACCACCGTCACCACCCGCACCGTCACCGCCCGCATCCCGCCTCCCTCTCGTCGCTGCCCGTGCGCTGACGTAACGCACCCGCTCGTGCACCGCACAGCATGGTCGAACGGACACGCCATGTGACTAGTCACAATCAATCATGCGGCATGCCCCGTTCGGGACGGTCACGCGTCGTGCCGGGGCCACGCGGCGGGATCGACCCGTCGCCCGCGGGAGGAACACGACGTGCGCATGACACGGAGACGGACCTGGAAGCTCGCAGTCGTCGGAGGGGTGGTGGGCCTGCTCGGCGCAGGTGCGCTGGTCCCGGCGAGCGCGTCGGACCCGGGTGAGGTGGGGCGCTTCTCGGCGCCCTTCGCCGAGCCGGTGATCTACGACTTCGCGTACGACGAGGACGGCAACAAGGTCCAGGCCGGCGAGCCGACGGCCACCGAGGAGCGGTGCATCGAGTCGCCGCGGGAGGACGACGGCAACCGCGTGATCTGCAAGCCGGCGGCGGGCTCGCTCGCCCTCCTGCCGGACGGCCGCATCCTCTACTGGAGCGCGCTGGAGGCGACCGAGAACGTCGAGCTCGGTGCCGTGCCCGAGTTCGGGCTCGTCGCGGAGAACGACCAGTCGCGGGTGCTCACGCTCGACCCGGACGACCCGACCGCGAGCACGTGGGAGCTCCCCTTCCCCAACGGGGGTGGCGCCACCAACGAGTCGAGGCCGCTGCTCGACGGCGCGCTCGTCGACCAGGGCGGCGAGACCAACGCTGACGGCGCGCTCTTCGGTGCCGACCAGGTCTTCCTCGCGGACGGGCGACTGCTGGCTGCGTCCGGGACCGACTACTACAACGAGTTCGGGGCGATCGAGCTCGAGGGCCTCCGTGCCTCGCGCATCTTCGATCCCACGACCAACCGTTGGAGCGCGACCGGCGACCTCAACATCGGCCGCTGGTACCCGACCCTCGTGACGCTGGCCAACGGCGACGTGCTGACCTTCTCGGGTGTGACCAAGCTGATCAAGCCCGTCTACGGCGACGAGGCTCCGACGGACTCCGGCACCAACGTGCTGCAGGCGGAGGTCTACGACCTGCAGAGCGGGACGTGGACGCAGCTGGACGACAGCGCGAACCGCTCCCTGCCCCTGTATCCGCGGATGCGACTGCTGCCCAACGGCGAGGTCTTCTACGACACCGCGGGCCAGACGTGGGACCCGGCCGGCTACTCGTACTCCGAGGCGGTCTGGAACATCGCAGCATCGTTCGACCCGGCCACCCAGACGTGGAACGAGTTCGGGATCCCCGGCGCCGACGGCTCGACGGGCCTCGACCTGGCCTACCGCGGGTCCGGCTCGACGGTGATGCTGCCGCTCCGTCCCGACGAGAACGGCGACTACCCGACCGTGGAGCTGCTGAACTCCGGCGGCCACCCCGGCACCTCGCCCGGCACGTACGTCGCCCAGGCGTTCAGCCGCATCACGTCGATCGACGTCGCCGGGGATGGCGGCACCCAGGTGTCGTGGCGCGCCGCCGGCGACCTCAACCAGACCCGGTGGTACGGGCACTCGACACTGCTGCCGACGGGCGAGGTCTTCCTCACCAGCGGTGGCGACGTCGACCACGTGATCGCGCCGGGCTCCGAGCGCGCACGCACGGTGCCCGAGCTGTTCGACCCCGAGACCGAGACGTGGACGCCGGTCGCCGAGCAGGGACAGCAGCGCACGTACCACAACAGCGCGATGCTGCTGCCGGACGCGACGGTGCTCGTGGGGGGCCACAACCCCATCCCGACCGCGTACGGGTCCCATCGGACCATCCCCGGCAACGCGCCGAACGAGGGGCGCGACCCGAGCTTCGAGATCTGGGAGCCCCCGTACCTCCACTGGGGCATCGACCAGCCCGAGATCTCCGTCGAGCGCAGGACGGTCGCCCTCGGTGACCGCCTGCAGGTCGAGCTCGACAACATCACCGCGGCGGACGTCGACAGCGTCGTCCTGGTCCGGCACCGGGCCGAGACGCACCTGATCGACGGGGACCAGCGGACGGTCGAGCTCGCCTTCGAGGCACCGAGCCCCGGTGCCGGCGTGGTCATGGCCCAGGTGCCGGACAACGGCAACGTGCTACCGCCTGGTCCGTACATGGTCTTCGTCAACCGCACGTCCGACAACGGGCCCATCCCCTCGGTCGCGGACTTCGTCAGCGTCGAGATCGGTGACGACGGTGAACTCGTCGGCACCGACACCGTCGAGCAGTCGACGACGGACGAGCTGCTGTCGATGATCGGCGCGGGCTGACGCGCAGCCGCCCGCGACGAGCCCCGCTCCCCCGGCGGGGCTCGTCGTCCGGGTGACATCGCGGTGAACCCGGCCCCGCGACGGAACGGACCGACCGTCCGACGGCGTTGCATGGTTCGCTGGAACGTGCGAAAGGACCACCATGTTCGGCCTGTTCAAGTCCCCCACGATGATCGAGCCCGACGAGGCCCTCCCCGGTCGCGACGAGCCGATGCAGATCTCGGGCGTGCACCAGGTGCTGGGCACGCGGATGCAGCCACCCTTCCCCGACGACACCGAGACGCTCGTCGTCGCCATGGGCTGCTACTGGGGTGCGGAGCGCTTCTTCTGGCAGCAGGAGGGGGTCCACACCACGGCGGTCGGCTTCGCCGCGGGCTGGACGCCCAACCCCACCTACCGCGAGTCGTGCACCGGCCAGACCGGCTCGACCGAGGCGGTGCTGGTCGTCTACCGACCGGACGAGGTCTCGATCGAGCAGCTCCTCAAGCTGTTCTGGGAGAACCACGACCCGACCACGCCGAACCGGCAGGGCAACGACGTCGGCACGCAGTACCGCTCGGGCATCTACTGGACGACCGAGGAGCAGCGTGCGGCCGTCCTGGCGTCACGCGACCGCTACCAGGCGGCCCTCACCGAGGCCGGCTACGGCGAGATCAGCACCGAGCTCGCCCCGCTGGCGGAGGCCGGCGACGGGCAGTTCTACTACGCCGAGGAGGAGCACCAGCAGTACCTCCACAAGCACCCCAACGGGTACTGCAACCACGGCTTCTGCCAGGTCGGCTACGACGCTGCCGCGCACGGCCAGGGCGACGACGCGGCCCGGGCCGAGCTCCCCGAGGCATGAGCTGACGGTCGACCCCCGGTACGCGTCACGTCTCGGCGGACAGCGCAGCGGCCAGGCCCTCGAACCCGTCCCACAGGGTCTGGTCGTCCAGCAGGACCCGGGCCTGCTCCAGCACGGGCGCCAGCATGCGCCAGTAGAGCGGTGCCGGCACCCAGCGCTCGAGGAGCTCGCGGCCGACGAGCCCGGCCTCGTGGAGGACGCCCGCGTACTCGAAGTACAGGGCGACCTCGTTGATCCACAGCCGTTCCTCGCTGTCCATCGGGTGGCGGGAGAAGTAGCCCTCGGCCTGCGAGTCCTCCGCGAAGTCGTCCGACCAGACGTAGCGCTTGGCGTCCTTCGAGAACCGGTACAGCTCGTCCAGTCGGAAGAGCAGCTCCACCTCGTCGCGTGTGATCCCCATCACCGCACCTCCGTCGACCAGTCCGAACCTAGCCACGCCGTGCCGGCGCCAGCCGTACGGGCCGTAGGCTCCCGCCCATGAAGCCGTTCCTGCTGCTCGCGACCCGTGGGGTCGACCTCGTCGCCGACGAGGAGTACGCGGCCATGCTGCGCT
>CAYMGL010000081.1:0-10278 GCA_964389945.1 uncultured Actinomycetota bacterium | reverse complement strand
GACTTCCGCAACACCGTGCTGCTGATGACGTCCAACCTCGGCGCGACGCACATCCTCGACCCGGACCTGTCCGACGAGGCCCTGCGAGACCGCGTCATGGCCGACGTGCGGCAGTTCTTCCGTCCCGAGTTCCTCAACCGCATCGACGAGACGGTGATCTTCCACCGGCTCACCGCGGACGAGCTCCACGAGATCGTCCGGCTCCAGCTGGACCGGCTGCGCCGTCGCCTGGACGACCGCGACCTGACGCTCGAGGTCACCGACGCGGCCGTGGACTGGCTGGCCGAGCGGGGCTACGACCCCGTGTACGGCGCCCGCCCGCTCCAGCGGGTCCTGCGCACGGAGGTCGAGAACGCACTCGCCCGCGCACTGCTCAGCGGCGCCGTCGAGGACGGCAGCACCGTGCGGGTCGACGTGGAGGGGGACGGGCTGCGCGTCGGTGGGTGACGCCGCTGGTCCCTGCCGTGGACCGCTGCGCGACTAGCGTCTTCCCGCCGACCACTGGAGGGCCCGGTGCAGCTGCGCCACCTCACCGACGACGACGTGGCTGACGCGGCGACCGCCTTCGTCACCTCGCTCGGCGCGAAGCCACCCAAGGAACCCGAGCGCTTCCTGCGGTACTGGGACGTGCCGACGAGCCTCGGGGCGTTCGACGACGAGGGCAACGTCCTCGGCGTGGCGGCCCGATTCCCGTCCCGGTTGACAGCCGTCGGTGGTGCTGCCCTGCCCTGCACGGCGGTCCCGTCGGTCGGGGTCCGTCCGGACGCGCACCGGCGCGGTATCGGGCGCGCGCTCCTCGAGCGTCAGGTCCTCGAGGCCGTCGAGCACGGCGACGCGCTGCTCGCGCTCAACGCCTCGGAGGTCCCGATCTACGGTCGCTTCGGCTACGGCCCCACCTCGTCGTGGTGGAGTGTCGAGGCGGACCCGCGGACGCTCACCTGGCGGGACGACGCGCCGCGGGCGGCGCCGGGGGCGATCGAGGAGGTCGACGCCGAGACGGCGCACGGCCTGCTCCCCGACCTGCACGAGCGCTGCTTCGGGCGCTGGGGCGGCGAGCTCGCTCGGCACGACGGGTGGTGGTACGCGGTGTTGCGCCCGAGCCCCGACGCGACGCCGGCCACCATCGCCGTCCTCCGCGACGCTGACGGCACCGTCCGTGCGGCCGCGATGTACACCGTCGAGCAGAAGTCCGACGACCTCGGCTTCGCCAACGTGGTCGAGCTGCGGAACCTGGTCGGCCTGGACCCGCTCGACGAGGCGCTGCTCCTGCGGTGGCTGCTGGAGCGGCGACTGGTGGGCAGGTTCTCGGCCGGGCGGTGCAACCCTCGGACCCCCGTGAAGTGGATGCTCGAGGACGGCCGCCGGTTCCGCACGACCTCGGCGGAGGACGCCGTGTGGGTCCGCATCGTCGACGTGGCGGCGGCGGTCTCGGCGCGGACCACGATCGCGAGCACGGGCGAGGTCGCCGTCGCCGTGCACGACCGGCTGGTCGAGGACAATGCGCGGACGTGGTTGGTGGCGGCGGACGGTGACGGCGGCCTGACCTGCGAGCCGACGCAGCAGTCACCGGCGGTGACGCTCGACGTGCAGTTGCTGGCGCCGGTGCTGTGGGGCTACGCGGCCCCCAGCCGCCTCGCCGGCGCCGGGCGGCTGACCGTGCACGACGCCGCCGGGCTGGCACAGCTGGACCGTCTGTGCGCGGTCACCGAGCCGTCGTGGTGCTCGACGGGGTTCTGAGACAGGAGCCCCGCGCCGCTGGCAGACTCGGGGCACGACCTGGGAGGGCCGATGCGGGACCGGTTGCTGTTCGCGGCGAGTGCGCTCGCCCGACTCGTCCTCGTGGTCGTCGCCTTCGGTCTCGCCGTCGGCAGCATCGGGTTGTCGGCCGCGCGCGGCTTCTGCCCCGAGGTCGACACGCAGGCGCTCGCGATGTCCGCCGTGGCCACCATCGTCGACGCGCCGACGGACGAGGAGCCGGCCCCGGGGGACGTGGGCACCGACGAGGCGCCGACCGAGGAGGCACCGACCGACGAGGCGCCCGCCGACGAGGCGCCTGCCCAGGACGGCGGGGACACCGGTGGCGAGTGCCCGGGCGGCGTGCAGCGCTGCCTGCCGCCGCTCTTCTCCAGCATCCTGATCCTGGGCGAGCCCGCCTGCCACGACCAGGCCGGCGGGCGGCTGCGGGGCACGCTGGTGCCCGCCTTCGTCGGGTCGACCGTGCTGCTCGCCGGGGCCTGGTGGCTGCGCCCGACCCGGTTGCACGCCGATCGCGGCGCCGGCGTGGAGGACCACGCCGACGGTGAGCAGCTGCGGAGCGATTAGCCTCCGGCCGGGTGACGACGAGGAGTGACGGTGCCGGGAACGCTCCAGGGCGCCGTGGCGGTCGTGACGGGTGGCGCCGGTTTCATCGGGTCGCACGTGGTCGACCGGCTCGTGGCCGCGGACGCACGCGTCATCGTGCTGGACAACCTGCGGACGGGACGCCTGGCCAACCTCGCGCACCACGCGGGCGACATCGAGGTCCGTGACCACGACGTGAGCGAGCACATCGACGTCGCCGGACCGGTCGACCTCGTCCTGCACCTGGCGTCGCCAGCGAGCCCGGTCGACTACCTGCGGCTGCCGATCCCGACGCTCAAGGTCGGGTCGCTCGGGACGCACAACGCCCTCGGCCTCGCGCTGGCGAAGGGGGCACGGTTCCTCCTCGCCTCGACCAGCGAGGTCTACGGCGACCCGGCCGTCCACCCGCAGCCCGAGACGTACTGGGGCAACGTCAACCCGGTCGGACCGAGGGGCGTCTACGACGAGGCGAAGCGCTTCGCCGAGGCCCTGACGCTCGCGTACCAGCGCCACCACGACCTCGACGTGCGCATCGCCCGGATCTTCAACACCTACGGGCCACGGATGCGCGTGGACGACGGCCGCCTCGTGCCGTCGTTCCTCGCCGCGGCCGAGGCCGGCGAGCCGCTGGAGGTCCACGGCGACGGCTCGCAGACGCGGACGCTGTGCTACGTCGACGACCTGGTCGACGGGCTCATGGCGCTGCTGCGCGCGACGACGGACCCGGACGTCCACGCCCCGGTGAACCTCGGCGGGACCGAGGAGGTCTCGGTCGCGGAGGTCGCTGCGCTCGTCCGGTCGGTCACCGAGTCGGCGAGCCAGGTCGTGCACGGCGAGCGCCCGGTCGACGACCCGGAGCGGCGCTGCCCCGACCTCACCCGCGCGGGCGAGCTGCTCGGCTGGGCGCCGACCGTGCCGCTGGAGGAGGGGTTGCGGCGGACCCTCGCCTGGTACCGGGCGAGGTGAGCCTCAGGCCGGCCAGGCGAGCTGCTCGTGGATCTCACGCGTCGCCGTCGACCGGTTCAGCGTGTAGTAGTGGATGCCGGGTGCGTCCTCGTCGAGCAGCTGCTGGCAGAGCTGCGTCGCGACCTCCACGCCGACGGCGCGCACGGCCTCCGGGTCGTCCGCGACCGGTCGCAGCTTGGTCAGCACCTCCTCGGGGACCGCGGCGCCGGACAGCTCGGCGAAGCGTTCGATCTGCGACACGTTGGTCACCGGCATGATCCCGGGGATCACCGGTGTCGTGCAGCCGAGCGCAGCCAGCTCGTCGACCATCCGTCGGTAGTCCTCGGCGCGGAAGAAGAACTGGGTGATGCCGAAGTCGGCCTCGGCCAGCTTGGTCGCGAGGTGCTCGCGGTCGCTGGCCCGGTCGGGCGACAGCGGGTGGACCTCGGGGTGGGCGGCGACACCCAGCGAGAACTGCTCGCCGCCGATGTCGCGGGCGAGGCGGACCAGGTCGATGGCGTGCTCGAGGTCGCCGGGCCCGTCGTCGTCCGCCGGGTCCCGCGGGGGGTCGCCGCGCAGGCAGAGGATGTTCTGGACGCCCGCGTCGCGGTAGCGCGTCAGGATCGCGGTCAGCTCGTCGCGGCTGTGGCCGTACGCCGTCAGGTGTGCCATCGGCGTGGTGACGTCCAGCATCTCCACGACGAGGTCGTGCGTGCGGTCCCGGGTCGAGCCGCCGGCGCCGTAGGTGACCGACACGAACGACGGGCCCAACCACGCCAGGCTCCGGATGGCCTCACGCAGCTTGCGGTCGCCCTCGTCGGTCTTCGGGGGGAAGAACTCGAAGGACGCGGTCGGCCCCTTGGCCAACAGTTCGTGGATGCGGCTCACGGACAAGTCCTGGTGTCGCTGCTGCGATGGGCGGGGCACCGGACTCGGTGGCGCGGTCGTCGAATCTACCGCCCGGCCCGGGCCGCGCGCCGGTCAGTCCCGGTCGGCCACCCGGATGCGGACGTCCACCGTGACGACCCCCTGTCCGGCCGGGCGCACGAACACCGGGTTGCAGTCCAGCTCGACGACCTCGGGGAGGTCCTCGACCAGTGCGCCGATGCGGAAGAGCAGGTCCGTCAGTGCGTCGACGTCGCCGGGCGGCGCGCCGCGGTACCCCTCCAGCAGCGGCTTCATGCGCAGCGAGTCCAGCATCTCCTCGACGTCGCGGTCGGTGAGCGGCGTGACCCGGACCGCGACGTCCCGCACGAGCTCGACCAGCGTGCCGCCCATGCCGGTGACCACGAGCGGTCCGAACGACGGGTCGTGGGTCACGCCGACCAGCATCTCGACACCCTGGACCATCTCCTGCACGAGGAAGCGGTCACCGTGCTCGGTGAGGTCCTGCTCGGCGAGCCGCTCCTGGAGCCGGCGCACGGCGCTCGCCGCCTCGGTGGGGGAGCGCAGGTCGAGCTCGATGCCGCCCACGTCGGTCTTGTGGATCGGCGAGGCGAGCTTGACGACGACGGGGCAGGCGAACTCGCGCTGCGTGTCGGCGGCGTCCTCGGGCGTCCGCACGACCCGGGACCGGGCCAGGGGGATGCCGTACGCGCGCAGGACCGCCTCGGTCTCCAACTGCGACAGCCACACCGAGCGCCCGCCGGGTGACCCGCTGCCGGTGAGGTCGCTCCCGTGCGAGCGGCCGATGAGCGGCGCCCCCGACGGGGTGCGTTCGAACGCCAGTGCACCCTGCACCACGCCGCGGGCGGCCTCGGTGCGGATGTCGTCGGGGCGCACGACGGTGCCGAGTGGTCGGGCGCGCCAGTCCGCGTGGTCGGCGACGCGGCCGAGCGCACGGGCGGCGTCCTCCGGGAAGGCGTAGCTCGGGATCCGTGCCGCAGCGAGCTCGTCGGGCACGCCGCGCTTGGACATGAAGACGCTCAGCAGCACGAGGTCGTCGTCGAGGTCCTGCGCGCTGGCCGCGAGCGCAGCGGCGACCTCGGTCCCGTCGCCGGCCCCGGTCGGCATGAAGATCACCACCACGGCGTCGACCTCGCCGGACGCGCCCAGGACCCGCAGCGCCGCTGCATAGTCGTTCGCAGCGGCCCCGGCGACCATGTCGACGGGGTTGCTCACCCCAGCCTCGTGCGGCAGCAGGTCACGCAGCTGCTGCTGGGTGTCCGCGCGCAGGGTCGGGACGGTGAGTCCGTTGGCCTCGCACGCGTCGACGGCCAGGATCCCCGGCCCCCCGGCGTTGGTCAGCACGGCGACGCGTCGGCCCCGCGGCAGCGGCTGGCTCGCGAGCAGCGTCGCGACGTCGAACATCCCCTGCAGCGTGTCGGTGCGGATCACGCCGGTCTGCTCGAACAGGGCGGCCGCGGCGCGGTCGCCGGTGCCCACCGCAGCGGTGTGGCTGCTGGCCGCGCGGCGTCCTGCGTCGGTGCGGCCGGACTTGACGACCACGACGGGCTTGTTGCGCGAGACGCGCCGGGCGATCCGTGAGAAGTTGCGCGGGTTGCCGAAGGACTCGAGGTAGAGCAGGACGACGTCGGTCTCGTCGTCGGTCTCCCAGTGGGCGAGCAGGTCGTTGCCGGAGATGTCGGCCTTGTTGCCGATCGACACGAAGCTCGAGATGCCGATGCCGAGCGTGGCGACGTGGTCGAGCACGGCCAGTCCGAGCGCACCGGACTGCGAGGACATCGCGACCCGACCGGGTGCGGGGAAGGTCGTCGAGAACGTCGCGTTCATCCGCACGTCGGCGGCACCGTTGAGCAGGCCCATGCAGTTGGGGCCGAGCAGCCGCATGCCGTGGCTGCGGGCCACCTCCAGGAGCTCCGCCTCACGCCTGGCCCCGGCGCCGCCCACCTCGGCGAACCCGGCCGAGACCACCACGGCCGCCTTCACGCCCAGTCCGCCCGCCTCGTCGACCGCCGTCGCGACCTCCCCGGCGGGCAGACAGACCACGACGAGGTCGGGCACGGCCGGACAGCTGGTGAGGTCCGGGTAGGCGACGACACCCTGCACGGCCTCGGCGGCCGGGTTGACCGGGTAGACCGGCCCGTCGAACCCGCCTTCCATGAGGTTGGCGAACACGAGACCGGCGATGCTCGTGCGGTCGCGCGAGGCCCCGACCACGGCGATGCGTCGTGGGCGGAGGAAGCGCGCCACGGCCGCGCTGGCGGCACGCTGCTGCGTCTCGTCGAGCGTGCGCAGGAACGCATCGCCGAGGTCCGCGTCGAGGTCTGCCTCGACCGTGCCCTCGGCATCGTGGAGCTGCAGGCCGACGTCGGCGATCAGCGCGAGCGTGCGTTCGTCGACGCGGAAGGCGTCGCCGCTCAGGCGGTGGACGCCGGCCTCCCGTGCCAGCACGGCCAGGTGGCGGACCAGTCCCGAGCCGATCCCACGCCCCTGGTGGGCGTCCTCGACCAGGGCGGCGAAGTCGGCCACGGCGGGGTCGTCGGCGTGCCGCTCGTAGCGCGCGACCCCGATGATGGTCTCGTCCTCGCCGCGGCCCAGCGTGGCGACGAGCGCGAACTGGCGGGCCGGGTCGAGGTCGACGAACTCGTCGATCGTCGACTCGTCCACGGGGACGTGCTCCGGCAGCCGGGCGCGCCGTGAGGATGCCGAGGTCCGGTCCCACATCGCGAGCAGCCGCGGTCCGTCGTCGGGCTCGATCTCGCGCAGCCGGACGGTGGTGCCGTCCGGCAGCGCGTGCATGATCGGGTCGGTCACGGTGGTCCCTGCTGGGCTGCGACTGCCGAGGCTGCCACCTCGGGCGGGATCGCGCGCGTCGACCGCGTCAGTCCCGCCGCGGGATCCACGCGCGGTCGTCGTCGGCGTGCTCGGCAGTGGCGGCCCAGCTGGGTCGCTCGAGCTTGAACAGGTCGCCGACCGTCGCGTACTGGGTCCCGGCGAAACGCAGGACGGGCCGCAGCTTGGCAGGGTCGACCCGACCCTCGGTCCAGACGTCCGGGCTGACGTGGATGCACGTGACCTCCGCCACGACGATGTTGCCGTTGCCGGCCGGGACGACCTGCACGAGCCGGGCCTCGAGGTGCGCCCTGGCCTCGGCGACGCGGGCTGGGGCGACGGTGCGGGAGGCCACGGGCGTGACACCGACGCGGGTGAACTCGTCGACCTCTGGCGGGGCGTCCACGGCCGTGGCGTTCATCGCCTCGAGCACGTGCTCGGTGGTGATGTTCACCACGAGCTCGCCCGTCGCCTCGATGTTGCGCAGGGTGTCCTTGCGCCCCGAAGAACCGATCACGACGTGCGGTGGGTCGTGGCTCATCACGTTGAAGTACGAGTGCGGCGCGAGGTTGCGCACACCCTCCGCCGAGACGGTCGACACCCAGGCGATCGGCCGCGGGACCACCAACCCGGTCATGAGGAAGTAGACCTGCCGCGGGTCCCACTCCGCCGGCACGACCTCGAGGTCGGTGTCGAGCTGCGGGGGTGGCCCCGGATGGCTGGACTGCGGCACGGCGATGTCCCTCGGTCGGCTCGGCTCCCGTCGAGTGTGCCTGCTGCTGTCTGTCAGGCTGTGGGACGCACACTCGACGGGTTGTCCACAGGGTTGGTCGGTTGCAGTGGCGCCGTCGCCGAGGGGCATGGACGGTGCCGGGCGTGGAGGACGTGACGGGACTGGACCGGCGTCGGCTCGTGGACCGGCGACTCGCCGAGCTGCAGCGACGGCAGTTCGGCGCCTTCAGCCGTGCCCAGGCTCTTCGCGTCGTCGGCGCCACACCGTCCACGATCGACGGCCGGGTCGCGGCGGGCCGGTACCGGGTGCTGCTCCCCGGCGTGCTCGCGGAGCAGGGGCTGCCCGACTCCTGGGAGCTGCGGACCATGGCTGCGGTGCTCTGGGTCGGAGGTGAGGTGGCGGTCGCACGCGCGTCGGCAGCGCGACTCCACGGGCTGCCGTTGCCCGGTTCGCTCACCGACGGCATCCACCTCCTGGTGCGGTCGAGGTCCTACCGATCGCCGCCGCGTGGGATCACGGTGCACCGCACCACGCGACTGTCGCCGGCCGACGTCATGCGTGTCGGGCCCCTGCCGCTGACGGTGCCGACGCGGACCGTCTGTGACCTGGCCGGCACCCTCGGGCCGACGGCGCTGCGGCGCCTCGTGGCAGGCGGTGTCCGCGAGGGGCTGACCGACGCGTCCAGCCTGCGGGCGACGATGCGCTGGCTCGGGCGGTTCCGTGGTGCCGTGGCCCTGCGGGCGTTGGTCGACGAGCTGTCGCCGCTCGATGCCCAGTGCAGGAGCGAGTTCGAGACCGTCTACCTGCGCATGGCACGACGCCATGGCATCGAGCCGACGGCCATGAACCATCCGACGCGGGACGCCCACGGTCACCGCCGCTACCTCGATGCGGTCTACCTCCCGGAGCACGTCTGGGTCGAACTCGACTCGCGGCGTTTCCACGGCACGCTCCTGGACCAGAACGACGATGTGCTGCGCACGCTCGCGGTGCGCGCCGCCGGCGACTGGCCCGAGCCGCTCCGGTTCACGTGGGAGGACGTCACCGATCGTCCCGCCGACGTGGCGGCGCAGGTCCGCCACGCACTCGAGCAGGCAGGAGCCACCGCCTGACCCACCCGGGTTGAGTGTGCGTCCTGCGCTGTGTCAGGCAGTGGGACGCACACTCGACCGGGGGTCGACGGCGGACCGCGGCCGGAGAGTGGAGCCGGCGAGGGGGCCGGTCAGCGGGCGTTGAAGTACTTCGCGGCCGGGTGGTGGGCGACGATGGCGCTGGTGGACTGCTCGGGGTTGAGCATGTGCTCGTCGGTCACCTCGACCCCGATCCGGTCGAAGCCGAGGAGGTCGTCGAGGACCTCCTGCATCTCGAGGTCGGGGCAGGCGGCGTACCCGAACGAGTAGCGCGAGCCGCGGTAGCCCTGGCGGAACAGCTCCTTGGGCGTGTCGCCGTCCTCGTCGGCGATGCCGAGCTCCTCGCGGATGCGCTTGTGCCACAGCTCGGCGAGGGCCTCGGCCATCTCGACGCCGAACCCGTGGGCGTAGAGGTAGTCCTGGTAGCGGTCCTCGGCGAACAGCTCGGCGGCGACCTGCGAGATCCGCGGGCCGACGGTGACGCAGTGCGCGGGCAGGACGTCGACGCCGTTCGGGCCGGCGTGGCCCTCGCCGACGGGGGCGAGGAAGTCCGGGATCGCGAGGAAGCGGCCGCGCTCCTGGCGCGGGAAGGTCAGCCGTGCGACCTCCTCCTCGCCGGGCGCGTCGGGGGACCAGAGCACGACGTCGTCACCGTCCCCGTTCGCGGGGAGGTAGCCGTAGACGACCTCGGGGACGAGCAGCTGCTCGGCCTTCGCCCGGGCGATCCACTCGCGCAGGACCGGTCGGGCCTCGTCCTCGAGCAGTCGCTGGTAGTCCTCGGGGGACTGGTCGCTGCCCTTGCCGAACCCCCACTGGTTGCGGAACAGCGCGACCTCGTTGAGCAGCGGCCACACGTCGTCGAGCGAGATGCCACGGACGACGCGCGTGCCCCAGAACGGTGGGGTCGGCACTTCGTCCGCGCCGAGCACCGGCGTGGCCGACCGCGGGCGCCCGGCGGCGTCGCGGGCGGGCGGCTCGGCGTCGCGGGTCGGCTTCTTCGGCGACGGCCGGGTCTGGACCTGGGTCAGCTCCGACGGCAGCTCGGCCTCGCCCCGGCCGGCCGCCATGACCTGGTCGAGCACCCGCAGGCCCTCGAAGGCGTCCTTGCAGTAGAAGACGTTGCCGTCGTACAGCGCCCGCAGGTCCTCCTCGACGTAGCCACGGGTCAGCGCGGCGCCACCGAGCAGCACCGGCGTGTCGATCGCCCGCGCGTTCATCTCCTCGAGGTTGTCCTTCATCACCACGGTGGACTTCACGAGCAGGCCGGACATCCCGATCGCGTCGGCGTGCTTGTCGTCCGCCGCGGCCAGGATCTGGTCGATCGACTGCTTGATCCCGATGTTGAAGGTCTCGTAGCCGTTGTTGCGCAGGATGATGTCGACGAGGTTCTTGCCG
>CAYMGL010000080.1:0-10284 GCA_964389945.1 uncultured Actinomycetota bacterium | reverse complement strand
GAGCGCCAAGTACGCCGACACGATCGAGTCGATCTACGGCTGAGGTCGACCGACCCATCGTGACGTCGCCCCGCCCTCGCGGCGGGGCGTCGTCGTCGGGAGAAGGAGTGCACGTGCGAGCTCGACACGGGATCGTCCTGCTGCTCGGCGTCGCCCTGCTGCACGGCTGTGCGTCGGGGGGCGGTGGCGCCGCGGACGGCGAGGTCGACCTGGCCAGTGGCCGGGAGCTCTTCGCGCAGAACTGCGCCGTCTGCCACGGGCCCGCCGCCGACGGCACCGACCAGGGGCCGCCGCTGGTCCACGAGCTGTACGTGCCGTCCCACCACGCCGACGAGTCGTTCCAGGTCGCCGTCGCTCGCGGGGTCCAGCCCCACCACTGGGACTTCGGGGCCATGCCGCCGATCCCAGCCCTCGACCGCGACGAGGTCGCCGACATCGTCGCCCACGTGCGGTCCCTGCAGACCGAGGCGGGCCTGCTCGACTGACCCCACCGCACGGCCGCCCGCTCCGAACCGGGCTCGAGCCGACCTTCGACCGACCCTCCCAGACAGGACGCCCGCATGCCCCGTTTCGACGCCTGCCCCGCCGACTCGCAGAAGTGCGTGTCGACGCTGAACGACGCCGGCTACCCCGCGTTCGAGCCCGTGCCGTTCAGCTGCACGCCCGAGGAGGCCGTGGCCGCGATCAAGGCCGTGGTCGCGGAGTTCCCGCGGACGAAGGTCGTCGAGGAGGACGGCCACTACCTGCGGACGACGTTCACGACCGCGATCCTGCGCTTCACCGACACGGTGCAGTTCGAGGTCGACCCGGACGCCGGCGTCATCCACTTCCGGTCGGACTCGGTGCCCTACGCCGGCAGCGACCTGGGGGCCAACCGCAAGCGCATGAAGGCCGTCACGGCAGCGCTCGACGGCCGCCTCGGCTGACCGCCCGGCTCACGCGACGGGCAGGTGCTCGCGGCGCTCGGCCCACCAGGCCGCGTCGAGCTCGCCGAGCTCGGTCTGCGGTGGGGCGTCGTCGGTGTACTCGGCGCGGATCGAGGCCCAGTCGGCACTCGCGCCCAGTCGGCCGAGCACCGAGTTCAGGCCGAGGTGGATCCGCGTCAGCAGGAGGTAGTCCGCTGGCATGTTCAGCCGTCGCAGCATGCCGTAGTAGCGGCTGCGGGGGTCGCTGGTCGCCGCCAGCAGCTCGGCTGCGAAGTCACGGGTGAACGTGAACGGCTGGTCCGCCAGCACCGGGTGCATGTAGAGACGGAACCAGTCCCAGACCTCGTCCTCGTTGATCCGGTGGTCGTCGGGGAGGAAGCCCGACTCGCGCATGGCGGTGAGGAACTCGCGGCGGTCACCCTCGACGGCGGCGGTCTCGATGCGGCGCATCGAGCGGTGCCGCTTGCGGGTGAACATCTTGACACTGCCGTAGTCGAGGAACGCGACGCCGTCGCCCGTGACGAGGTAGTTGCCGGGGTGCGGGTCGCCGTTGAACAGACGGAACCGGCCGATCGAGCCGAACGCGTAGCGGAAGATGATCTCACCGACGCGCTGGTGCAGCGCGTCGTCGCCGTCGGCCACGACGTCGTCGAACCGCCGGCCGTGGATGCGCTCGCTGACGAGCACCTGGTCGGTCGACAGGTCCGCCACGACCTCCGGGACGATGATGAACGGGTGCCCCTCGTACCGGGTGGCGAAGGCGCGCTGGTACTGCGCCTCGCGGAGGTAGTCGAGCTCGTCGTCGATGCGCTCGCGCAGCTCGTCGAGCAGCGGGTCGAGCTCCTGGTTGGGGGAGAAGACGCGCGCCAGCGGGGCGAACATCTCGGCGTTGGCGAGGTCGTCACGCACCGCCTCCGCGACACCCGGGTACTGGACCTTGACCACGACGCTCCGGCCGTCGTTCGTGGTGGCCGCGTGCACCTGGCCGATGGAGGCAGCCGCGAGCGGGGTCTCGTCGAACTCGGCGAAGGCCTGGTCGACGGGCATCCCCAGCGAGCGCTCGAGGACGCCGACGATCGCGTCGGTGTCGATCGGCGGTGCGGCGTCCCGCAGCATCGCGAGGGCCTCGTGGTAGGTCGAGCGCACCTCGGGCGGGAGGTCCATGTCGACCAGCGACAGCAGCTGGCCGACCTTCATGGCCGCGCCCTTCATCTCGCCGAGGATCGAGGCGATGCGCTCGGCGCTCATCTCGTGGGCGGCGAGGCTGTCCTGCTCGTCACCGCTCAGGAGGCTGCGAGCACGGGACCGGGCGAACCCCGACGCACCGGTGACCCCGATGCGCGCGAGCCGGGACGCACGGTTGAAACGTCCTCCGAGTCCCTTGTCCGCCACGTGTGGCTCCTCCTGGTCGACTGCCGAACGCAGTCGGTGGGCCAGTCGTCCGCGTCCGTTCCGGGTTCGTTGCGGGTGCCCGGACGGACGGCCGGGGTCACTCGAAGACGTCGGCGAGCTCGTTGCCCTCGGCCCGTGCGGCCTCGAGTCGCTTGGCCAGCTCGCGGCGCCGCTCGTCCTTCAGGCAGTCGCACCCGACCTCGTGCTTGGCGTAGTGCTTGACGTCCTGACGGTGCATCGGGCAGGCCGCGACCTCGAGGCGGGTGATGAGCTCGGTGCGGGCCATGGGACGCTCCTGTGCGGCGTGGTGGTGAGGGTAGGGAGGGGAGTGGGTGACGACCGTCCGTGCGCGCCCGGCGGGCGGCGCCAGGCATCTGACTCACCGGAGGCGTCCGAAGATCGTTCGTCAGACGTTGAAGCGGAAGTGGACGACGTCGCCGTCCTGCATGACGTAGTCCTTGCCCTCCACGCGGAGGCGCCCGGCCTCCCGGGCGGCGGCCTCGGACTCGAGGCGGTCGTAGTCCTCGTAGCTGATGACCTCCGCCTTGATGAAGCCACGCTCGAAGTCGGTGTGGATGCGGCCCGCGGCCTGCGGTGCCGTCGCGCCACGCCACACCGTCCACGCCCGGGCCTCCTTGGGCCCTGCGGTGAAGAAGGTCAACAGCTCCAGGAGCTCGTAGGCGGCCGCGATCAGCCGCTCGAGGCCCGGCTGCTCCAGACCCAGCGTCTCCAGGTACTCCGCCCGGGACTCGGCGTCCAGCTCGGCCAGCTCCGCCTCGACCTGGGCGCAGATGACGACGACCTCGGCGTCCTGCTCGGCAGCGATCGAACGGACCGCCTCCACGTGCTCGTTGCCGTCCAGCACGTCGTCCTCGTTGACGTTGGCGGCGTAGAGGACCGGCTTGTCGGTCAGGAGCATCAGCTCGCGCCGGGTCGCGGCGAAGCGCTCGTCGTGGGGGAAGGTCCGCGCCGGGTTGCCGTCGCCGAGGTGGTCGACCAGCGCATCGAGCCAGTCGGCCTCGGCCACCGCGTCCTTGTCGCCCGTCCGGCGCAGACGGCCCTGCTTCTCCGCCCGCTTCTCGACCGACTCCAGGTCCTTGAGCGTCAGCTCGGTGTCGATGACCTCGATGTCTCGGGCTGCGTCGACCGAACCGTCCACGTGGTGGATGTCGTCGTCGTCGAAGCACCGCACCACGTGGCAGACGGCGTCCACCTCGCGGATGTTGGCGAGGAACTGGTTGCCGAGGCCCTCGCCCTTGCTCGCGCCGGCGACCAGGCCGGCGATGTCGACGAACTCGATGCTCGTCGGGATGACCTTCTCGGACTCGGCGAGGAGGGCGAGCCGGTCCAGCCGGGGGTCGGGGACCGGGACGACGCCGATGTTCGGGTCGATCGTCGCGAAGGGGAAGTTGGCCACGTGGGCGCCGGCCTTCGAGACCGCGTTGAACAGGGTCGACTTGCCGACGTTGGGCAGACCGACGAGACCGACCTTGAGTGCCACGACTGGGCTTTCGAGCGAGGGTGGGAGGCGACCGACGAGGCTACCGCCGGCCGGACCCGGGCCGTGTCGGCTCAGGCGTCGCCGATCCGGACGGTCTTGACGTTGACGAACTCCTTGATGCCGAAGCCGCCGTGTTCGCGCCCGTACCCGGAGTCCTTCACCCCGCCGAACGGCAGGTGGGGGTCGGCCAGGCCGTACGTGTTCACGTTCACCATGCCGGTGTCGAACCGGTCACGCGCCATGGCCGTTGCGCGCTCGGTGTCGCCGGAGAAGATCCCGCCACCGAGTCCGTAGCGCGAGTCGTTGGCGACGCGCATCGCCTCCTGTGCGTCGTCCACACGGATCAACGAGGCGACCGGTCCGAACAGCTCGTCGTCGTAGGCGGGCATGCCGGGTGCGACGTCCTCGAGGACCGTCGCGGGGTACCACGCGCCCTCGCGGTCGGGGATCTCCCCGCCCAGGGCGACGGTCGCACCGGCATCCACGGACGCGGTGACCTGGTCGTGGAGCTCGTCACGCAGGTCGAGGCGCGCCATGGGGCCGTGGTCCGTCTCCTCGGCGGTGGGGTCGCCCATGGTCAGGGCCGCCATCTGCTCGACGTAGGCGTCGCGGAACCGGTCGTACACGGCGTCCTCGACGATGAAGCGCTTCGCGGCCACGCACGTCTCGCCGTTGTTGTACATCCGCCCCTGCACGCAGGCGGCGACCGCAGCCTCGACGTCCGCGTCGGCCAGCACCAGGTACGCGTCGTTGCTGCCGAGCTCCATGACGGTCTTCTTGAGGTGTCGCCCCGCGACGGCGGCGATGTGGCTGCCGGCCCCGTCGCTGCCGGTGAGCGTGACGCCGCGGACCTCCCGCATGGAGATGATGTCCTCGACGACGTCGTGGTCGGCGAAGAGCACGCCGAACGCCCCCGCCGGCAGGCCGGCGTCCCGGTAGATCCGGCCCAGCAGCTCGGCCGAGCCGTAGACGGTCGACGAGTGCCGCAGCAGCACCGTGTTGCCGGCGACCAGGTTCGGGATCGAGTAGCGGATCGCCTGGTAGAGCGGGAAGTTCCAGGGCTGGATGCCGAGGATCACGCCCTGCGGGCGGTACGAGACCAGCGCGCGGCCGCCCTCGAGCTCGCGCTCCTCGTCGGCGAGCTGCGCGGGTCCGTGTGCGGCGGTCCACTCGCAGATCGCGGCGCACAGCTCGACCTCGGAGCGTCCGTCGGTGATGGTCTTGCCCATCTCTGCGGTCATCAGCGCCACGATCTCGTCGCTGCGCTCGCGCAGCAGCTCGGCGATCCGCTGCACGACCTTGGCGCGGTCGTCGACCGAGCGCGTCGACCAGTCGGTGAAGGCCTCGTGGGCGTCGCGGACCATGGCACGGGCGCCCTCGACGTCGAGCAGCTCGTACTCGGCGAGCTGCTCGCCGGTCGCCGGGTTCGTGGTGGTGGAGGTCGGCATGGGCCGGTCCTGTGGCAGGGGAGGATGGTCGTCAGTGAGGTGTCTCGCCGCTGCGGTGCCACCCACGTCCGTTCGTCCCGCCGGCCGCCTCGGTAGCGTCCGCGACATGCGCCTCGTCGTCGCCCGTTGCTCCGCCACCTACGAGGGTCGGCTCTCGTCGACCCTCGACGAGGGCGTCCGCCTGCTCATGGTGAAGGCCGACGGCTGCGTCGCGGTGCACGCCGACGTCGGCGCCTACAAGCCCATCAACTGGATGAACGCGCCGAACACGCTCCTCGAGGAGGACGACCGCTGGGTCGTGACGAACCCGAAGGGGGAGCGGCTCGAGATCGAGCTGCTCGAGGTCCTGCAGGACGTCACGTGGGAACTGGACACCGAGCGCGGCCTGACGCTGGACGGCGTCGAGAAGGAGCTGCAGGAGCTCCTCGCCGACCACCCGCACCACCTCGAGGACGGCCTCGAGACGATCCAGCGGGAGTTCCGTACCGACCTCGGGCCGGTCGACATCCTCTGCCGGGACGCCGAGGGTGCGGCCGTGGCCGTCGAGATCAAGCGCATCGGCGAGATCGACGGGGTCGAGCAGCTGACGCGCTACCTGGAGCGGATGGAGCGTGACCCGCTGCTCACGCCGGTGCGGGGCATCTTCGCGGCCACGACGATCAAGCCGCAGGCCCGTGTGCTCGCCGAGTCACGCGGCATCACCTGCGCCGAGGTCGACCTGGGCCGACTCCGCGACGAGGACGAGATCCACCTCCGCCTGTTCTGAAATCTCCCGCTCGCTGCGCTCGCGACGCGGCCCTCACGGTCCTCCTCTCCCCGGCATGCGTTCGGGCCGCAGGCAACGCCGTCGCTCCCGCGGCACGGCAAGAGCCCCCGACCTGCGGGGGCTCTTGCGCGGAGGGGCGAGCTGTGTCAGCTGGCCTTGTCGTTCTTGCGCTCCTCACGGAGCTGCTCGAGGGCCTCGACGAGGGTCGGGCCGATCTTGCGGAGCGACGTGCCCGCGGCCTTCAGCTGGCGCTGGGCCTCCGGGAGCGACTCCTTGCCGGCGTCGAGCGCGGCGGTGATGACGTTCTGGAGGGAGGTCAGCGCGGCCTTGACCTGCTGGACGGTGTTGTCGGCCTGTTCGCCGACCTTCGAGGCGCCCTCACGGAGCTCCACGACGGTGCCCTCGACGGCGTCCTGGGCGGCGTCAGCGACCTCGCTGGCAGCCTTCTTCGAGGCGGCCTTGGCGTCGGCGGCGGCCTGCTTGCCCGACTTGCTGGCACTGGTCGCGGCCTTGCTGGCCGACTTGCGCGACTTCGTGGCTGCCTCCTTGGTGGCAGCCTTCGAGCGCTTGCCCGCGGTCTTCTTCTCCGCCTTGGCGACGGCCGACTTGATGGCCTTCGCGGTGGCAGGACCGACGCCCTTGATCTCCTCGAGGTCCTCGTTGGAGGCCTTGTCGATGGAGTCGAGGGTCGGGTAGGCGTCGAGGACGGCCGTGCGGGTGGCGGGTCCGATGCCCTTGATGTCTTCGAGAACGGTTGCGACGTCGGACATGGTCCGGCTCCTGTGATGATTGGGTGTGGGAGGCGTCGATGGTTCGCGGGAGGAGCGTGCGAACTCGTGCTTGCAATAGTACGCAACTGTGGTCGCAAATGCAAGCAGGCTGTTCCGGGTCACCGGACGACGCGCCTACAGTGCGAGCGTGCGCATCGACACGACACCGCAGCAGCCCCCTCCGTCGGGGGCTGCCGTGCGCTGGGCTGGCGCGGCCGCGCCAACGCTGCTGACGCGCCAGTCCCGCCGTGGTCGACGCCGACGCTGGGTGTACGTCGCCGCGGGGGACGAGCACTGGACCGTCGGCGCCGCGCTGGTCGACATCGGGCTCGTCGGGCTCGGCACCGCGTTCGCCTTCGCGTCCAGCCCCGACGGCCTGCTGCGCTGGGACGCGGGCCCCGGCCGTGCGGGCGAGGTGGGCGGTCTCGGGCGCACGGCGTCCGTGCGGCGTGCGGGCGGCACCATCGAGCTCGGCCCGACGTCGCTCGCCGTCGACGTGCCGGTCACGGGGGGGCGGTTGCGCGCGGAGGTGACCCTGGGCGAGGGCGGGCCGGTCTCGCTGCTGACGCCGACCCCCCGCGGCGGCTGGAACGCCACGACCAAGGACGCTGGTCTTGCTGCCCGCGGCACCATCGTCTCGCCGCACGGGACGTACGAGCTGGACGGTGGTGCGTGGATGGACGCGACCGAGGGCCGCCAGGACCGGCACACGACCTGGCGCTGGGCGGCGGGCGCCGGCCGGTCCGTCGACGGGGGCCGACGGGTCGGACTGCAGGCGTCGACGGGCATGAACGGTGTGGGGCCCGGCGAGGACCTCGTGTGGTGGGACGGCGCAGCCGCGCCGCTCGTGGTGAGCGAGCTCGCACCGGTGCGAGCGGGCGTCTTCGACGGACCGTGGCGACTGGCCGGGGACGACTGGGCGGTGACGCTGGACCCGGCCGGTGTGCGGGCGGCCGACGAGGGTCTCGGTCCGATCCGGTCGTCGTACTGCCAGCCCGTCGGGACCTGGCGCGGCACCCTGCCCGACCCCGACGGTCGGCCGTCCGAGGTCTGGCTGGCCGGCGTCGCCGAGGACCACGAGGCCCACTGGTGAACCCGATCCCCGTCCCACCCGAGCTGCGCCGGCTGCGCATCGTCGCGGCGCTGTTCGTCGTCGTGATCGTGCTCGGCGTCGTCGGGTACATCATGATCGAGGGGATGACGCTCGGCCAGGCGCTGTACATGACCGTCATCACCATCTCGACGGTCGGTTACGGCGAGGTCGTGCCGCTCGACGCCGCTGGTCGCTGGCTGACCGTCGGTCTGATCATCGCGGGCGTCGGCAGCGTGTCGTACGGCGCCGTGACCACCGCAGAGTTCGTGGTCGAGGGCCACCTCGGCCAGTACATCGAGAGGCGCAGGATGCAGCGAGCGATCGAGGACCTGTCCGACCACGTGATCATCTGCGGCTACGGCCGCGTCGGCCGGCACCTGAGCCACGCGCTGGAGGCCGAGGGCGTCGACTTCGTCGTCGTCGAGACCGACCCCGAGAAGATCGAGGAACTCACCGACCTCGGGATCCTCGCGATCGACGGCGACGCCACCGCCGAGCACACGCTGGAGGCCGCGGGACTCGAACGCGCCCGGGCCGTGGTCGCGTGCGTGAACTCCGACGCCGACAACGTGCTGCTGACGCTCACCTCGAAGGGGCTACGGCCCGAGACGACGGTCGTCGGCCGGGCCAAGGCCGACGAGAACGAGTCCAAGCTGCGGCGGGCCGGCGCCGACCGCGTGATCCTGCCGTCGAACATCGGGGCCCGGCGCATCGCGTCGCTGATCACCCGGCCCGTCGTGGCGGACTTCCTCGAGGGGCTGGGTGTCGGCGGCGGCGACCTCACGCTCGACGAGGTGCCGGTCAACGAAGGGGGGGAGCTCGACGGTGTGCTGCTCCGCGACACGGGCGTCCGGGAGCGGTTCGGGGTCACGGTGCTCGCCGTGCGCTCCGACAACAGGATGGACACCCATCCCAGCCCGGAACTCGAACTGCACGGTGGTGACGTGCTCGTGGTGCTCGGCGCGGAGGACGACATCCACGAGATCCGCGACCACTACCTCTGAGGCAGCGCTGCCCGGATCGCGTTGGCGGCGGCCAGGTCCGTCACCGCCAACGCCTCGTCGCGGTCGAACCAGGCCACGTCCGGGGACTCGCCGGCCGCCGGCTCCGGCACGGCCCCGGTCGCCACGCGGACGAGCCAGCGAACGTCGAGGTGGACGTGGCCCCGGGGCCCCTCGTGCACGTCCACGTGCAGCGGTGCGTCCTCGGCGAGCGTCCCGTCGAGGCCGGTCTCCTCGGCCACCTCGCGCAGCACGGCGACCTCGCAGGACTCACCCGGGTCGACGTGGCCACCCGGCTGCAGCCAGATCCCGAGCCGCTTGTGGCGGTGGAGCAGCACCCGGTCGTCACCGCCGAGGACGATCGCGCTCGCCGTCACGTGGGTCGGGTCGGCGGTCTCGTCGAGTGGTGCGCGCAGCCACGACAGCATGGCCAGGGTGCGTCGCAGCGAGTGCTCCTCGCGGGGCTCGCGCGGCTCGTGCGCCTCGAGCTGGCGGCGCAGACGGTCGACGTGGCCGGTCATGGTGCGTCCTGTGCGAGTCGGGGCAGGTCGGCGCGGCGGACCTTGCCGGTCGGTGTGCGGGGCAGTTCGGGCACGACCACGACCTGCTTGGGCACTCGGGCGGGCGAGAGGCGTTCGCGGGCGGCCGCGACGATCCCGTCCGGGGTCGGGTCGCGGTCGGGGGCCGGCACGACGGCCGCGACCAGCCGCTCGCCCCACTCCGGGTCGGGCAGGCCGAACACCGCGACCTCGCCGACGTCGGCGAGGCCGTGCAGGGCCGCCTCGACCTCTGCCGGGTAGACGTTGACGCCCCCGGTGATGACGAGGTCGCCCTCACGGCCGTGGAGGAACAGGCGGCCGGTGTCGTCGAGGTGGCCCACGTCGCCGACGGTGAAGGCGTCACCGTCCCAGGCGGCCGCGGTCGCGTCCGGCAGGCCGCGGTAGCGCCACCGGGCGTGACGCGGCGCCGTCACCCAGACCGTGCCGCGCTCACCCGGTGCCAGCTCGGTCCCCGCCCGGTCTCGGACCGACACGGTGCGGTCGGGACGGGCGCGCCCCACCGTCCCGGGCGCCGCCTCCCAGGTCTCGGGGGGACACACGGTGAACTGGCCCTCGGTGGCGCCGTAGAACTCCCAGACGACGCCCTCGCCCGCGAGGCCGAGGAGACGGCGCTTCACGTCCTCTGGGCACGGCGCCCCGGCGTGCAGCAGCAGCTGGAGCGAGGCGAGGTCGTCACGGGTCAGGTCGGGATGGCGCAGCAGCCGGTGGAGGTGCGTCGGCACGCAGAACATGGAGGTCGGCCGGTACCGCCGCAGGGTGTCGAGCCACAGGTCGACGTCGAAGCGCGGCAGCACCTCGACGCTGCCGCCGGCGTCGGCGCACACCAG
>CAYMGL010000079.1:0-10299 GCA_964389945.1 uncultured Actinomycetota bacterium | reverse complement strand
AGGAGACGCTGCGCTGGAACGCCCGACGCCAGGCGACGACGACGATCGACTACGTGACGCTGCTGGGCGTGTCGGCGATCCTCGCGACGCTCGGGCTGGTCCAGGACTCGGTGGCGGTGATCATCGGCGCGATGCTGGTCGCACCGCTGCTCGGGCCGCTGTCGGCGATGTCGATCGGGCTGGTCACGGCGCGCGTGTCGCTCTTGCGACGGGGCGCGATCACGCTGGGCATCGGGACGCTCGCAGCGATGGTGCTGTCGTTCCTCGTCGGCTGGGTCCTGCCGCTGACCGAACCCACCGAGCAGATGCTCCTGCGCGGCCAGCCATCGCTGCTCGACGTCGGCGTCGCCGTCGCCTCCGGCCTCGTGGGGGCGTTCGCGACGGCCCGCAAGGACATCCCCGCGGCCCTGGCCGGGGTCGCGATCGCCGCGGCACTCGTCCCGCCGCTGTCGACGGTCGGGCTCGGCCTGGCGTACGGGGACGCCGGGCTGGCCGGCGGCGCGCTGCTGCTCTTCCTCGTCAACATCGCGTCCGTCGTGGCGACCGGCGCAGCCGCGTTCTGGTGGTTCGGCCTGCGACCGGTGGAGCAGGACCACGCCACGGGACGGCAGCTGACCTCGGCCCTGGTCGGCGCCGGCCTGTTGTTCGCGGTCGTCACGGTCACGGTGGGCCTCGTCGAGGCGCAGCGCCAGGAGCGCGATGCCCGGCTGGACGTCCAGCAGGAGCTGCGCATCGGCGACGACGTCGAGCTGCTCGACGTCGAGGTCGACCCGCAGGGGGACCGGACCGTCGTCACCGCCGTGGTCCGCAGCGAGCGGGACCTGACCGACGACGAGCTGCGCGCCGCGGAACGACAGCTGACCGGTCGCCTCGACACCGACGTCGACCTGCGCGTCGTCGTCCAGCGGGTCGTCACGGCGCCCTGAGACGGCCGGCGCCACCCCCGTCGGGGTGGCGCCGTCCCGTCGTGGGCCGATCAGTCGTGGACGAGGTCGAGCCCGCGGTCGAACGTGTCGCCCGGGTCCAACTCGTCCTTGACCGACGCGAGCATGTCGGCGTTGCGCTCCCCCACCGCCGCACGGACCGCCGCGCGCTTCTCGTCGCCCTCGAGCCAGTTGAGGTACGTGCCGCCGGTGGCGCAGGGGCCGAGCGCCGCCTTGATGGTCGTGGTGTGCGCCGTGAAGACCGCACGGGCCTCCTCGGTCGGCGTGACCCCGATCATCTGGAGGCTGAGCAGCGCGTCGCGGTTGCCGAAGGCGGCGGGCGTCGTCGCCACCGGTCGCGCGATCGCACCGCCAGCGTGGCGCAGCTCGCTGCACACGAGCGTCGGCGGTCCGTCGGTGGTGAACGTGCCGGCCACCAGCGCATCGATCGCCGCTGCGTCGAGGTCGCCCAACCAGGCACCCGTCGACAGCCCGGGCATCGGGTCCACCGGGTCGTTGCTGATCGTCGCGACCTCGCTGAAGGGCATCGGGCCGAACAGGTCCAGCTCGGGCGTGCACCACGAGCGCCAGTGGTCCATGAGGCGCTCGCCCTCACCGACGTCCCCGTCGTGGCAACCGCGGACGATGACGAACGAGCGACCGCGCACGGGTTCGGGGACCTCCGGCAACGGTGGGAAGTTCATCAGCGTCACGGCGCTGGTGAGGGTGTCGGGCACGTCGGACAGCCATGCGCGCCAGCGGGCGAGGACCTCCGCCGCCATGGAGGCCGGGTAGAGGAGGTTGCCGGCGTACACCGTCGTCACCTCGACCAGCTCGATCTCCATACCGGTCACGATCCCGAGGCTGCCGGCCCCGCCGCCGCGCAGCGCGAAGAAGAGGTCGCGGTTCGACGTCGGTGACGCCTCGACCAGCTGGCCGTCCGCGGTGACGACCTCGAACCGAAGGACCCTGTCGCAGGACAGGCCGTGCTTGCGTGCGAGCCAGCCCATGCCACCACCGAGCGTGTAGCCCACGGCGCCGACCATCGGCGAGGAGCCGAGCAGCGGGGCGAGGCCGTGCTGCTGCGCGGCGTCGAGCACCGGCGCCCAGCGGGCACCCGCGCCGATCCACGCGGTCCGGGCCGCGGGGTCGACGCGGACGGCGTCGAGCCCACGTGTCACCAGGAGGACGCTGCGCTCGTCGGTGGTCCGGGCGAGCCCGTGACCGGTCGCCTGGACACCGACGCCGAGGCCGTGTCGGCCGGCGAACTGCACGGTGGCCACGACGTCGTCGCTGTCGGCGGCCTCCACGACCAGCGCAGGGCGGTGGGTGTGGCTGAGGTTGAAGCCGGCCGTCGCGGCGGCGAAGCCCGCGTCGGCGGGCTCGTGGACGAGGCCGGTGACGGTCGCACGCAGTGCGGCGACGTCGACCACGGAGGGGAGGTGGAGGAGGAGGGACATGCGGGATCCTTCGTCTTGGAGGGTGTCCGCGGCACTGTCCCCCGTCCCAGGGCACCCGTGTGCGGCGTTGCAGGCCGCTGCAACGTCCCTGCAACGGCTGCCGCCGGTCGGGCTAGCCTCAGCGGATCCGGCCCGTCCGGGCAGGACCCGGCGGCCCGTCCTGCAGGATGCGTCCATGACCGTCGACGTCCGCACCGACCGTCCGGCCTCCACGGGCCATGCACTCGAGGTGCTGCTGCTGGGCACCACCGAGGTGCGCCGCGACGGCGTCGCCGCCGCCGCCGGCGGCCCCCTGCAACGAGCCACCCTGGCGATCCTCGCGCTGGCCGGCGGCGAGACCGTGTCGACGGAACAGCTGATGGTCGGCCTGTGGGGCGACGACCCGCCACCGTCGGCGGCCGGCACCCTGCGGGCCTACCTCTCCCGGCTGCGCACCGGTGTGGCGGCAGGGGCCCTGCAGCCGGCACCGGGCGGCCACCGCCTCGACCCACGGGCCACGACCTGTGACGCGGGGCAGTTCGGCCGTGCGCTCGCGGACGACGGCGACGACCCCGAGGCGCTGGGCGCAGCGCTCGCGTTGTGGCGCGGTTCGCCCCTGGCCGACCTGCGACACCTGCCGTTCGCCGCCACGCACGTGGTCCGCCTCGAGGCCCTCCGGCACGCCGCCCTCACCCGCCGCGCGGAGCTCCTCCTCGCGCACCACCGCCACGCCGAGGCGGTCACCGAACTCGCGTCGGCGGTGGACGCGGCGCCGCACGACGAGCGACTCGC
The DNA here is from genome assembly GCA_964389945.1 of uncultured Actinomycetota bacterium. Lineage (GTDB taxonomy): Bacteria > Actinomycetota > Nitriliruptoria > Nitriliruptorales > Nitriliruptoraceae > JBFGFG01. Next base: position 7,145 of record CAYMGL010000079.1, on the reverse strand, counting down.
CGGGCTGCTCGCGCGGGCGTTGGCCGGCAGCGGACGACACGGTGACGCACTGGCCACGCTCGACCGGCTCCGGCGGCGGCTGCGGGACGACCTCGGACTCGACCTGGGCCCGGAGCTGCAGGACCTGCAGACCGCGGTCCTCGTCCACGACCCGGACGTCCTCGGTGCGGGCACCGTCGCGGCCACGGCACCCTCGGTGCCACCTCCCGGCAACGTGCCGCTGCCCCTGACCAGCTTCGTCGGCCGCTCGGTCGAGCTGGCCCGCCTCGCGGAGCTCACGGCCTCGGCCCGGATCGTCACGCTGACCGGCCCCGGCGGGTGCGGCAAGACCCGCCTCGCACTGGAGGCCACCCGACGGCTGCAGGCCACCGCCGGCCGCGAGGCGTGGGTCGTGGAACTGGCGGAGTTGGACGCGACACACCACGTCGCCACCGCCGTGGCCCGCACGCTCGGCGTCGCGACGACCGCGGCGACCACGTTCGAGGCCGTCGCGTCCGCGTTGGGCGGTCGTCGTCTGCTGCTCGTGCTCGACAACTGCGAGCACGTCGTCACCGACGCGGCGCGGCTGGTCGAGGGCCTGCTGGCGCGTTGCCACGGGCTGCAGGTGCTCGCCACGAGTCGCGAGCCCCTCGACCTGCCCGGCGAGCACCTGCTGCCGGTCGCACCGCTGCCCGTCGGCACGGCCGCGAACCGCGGGGACGCCGAGGCACTGCTGCTCGACCGCCTGGTCGCCCACGGCGTGGACGTGGGCGACCCGGCCGCCGCCCCGCTGGTCCACCGCCTCTGCGAGGCGCTCGACGGCATCCCGCTGGCGCTCGAGCTGGCAGCAGCACGCTGCAAGGTCCTGTCACTGGCCGACGTCGCCGACCGGCTCGACGACCGCTTCGCGCTGCTCGAGGGTGGTGGTCGGACCGCGGCGGCCCGACACCGGACACTCGCGGCAGCGATCGCCTGGAGCCATGACCTGCTCGAGGACGACGAGCGCCAGCTCCTCGGTTCGGCATCGGTCCTCCGCGGCAGCTTCGACCTCGAGGACCTCGCGGCGGTCCACGACACGAGCAGCAGCGCCCTGCTCGGACCACTCGGCGCGCTGGTCGACAAGTCGATGGTCACGGCCGACAACCGCGTGACCGGGACGCGGCGCTACCGCCTGCTCGAGACCATCCGCGTGTTCGCCCATGCCCAGCTGGACGACGACACACGGCGCCGACTGGCAGACGCGCACCTGCACCACTTCACGACGCGCGCCGAGACGGCCTCTGCGCGACTGCGCACGTTCGACGACGCGCCGGCATGGCGCTGGATCGAGGCGAGCCGCGCCGACCTCGATGCCGCGTTCGACCACGCCATCAGCACCGCCTCGCCGTGCGCCCCGCGGCTCGTCGCCGCGCTCGGCTGGTTCGCGTACCGCCGCGGCGTCGTGCGCGAGGGGCTGCGCTGGTGCCAGCTCGTCCGGCCGCTTCGCGACCACGCCGGTCCCGACGTCGCGACGGCGGTCGTCGTCGCCGAGGCAGCCCTGACCTACGTCGCCGGCGAGCACGAGCGCCTCCCGGCACTCATCGACGAGCTGCTCACGGGAGCGGCGGCGGCCCACGACCCGACCGTCCGCGCCCTCGCCGAGATCTACCTGGCCTACTTCGAGGCGGCCTTCGGCGATCCGACGCGGGCCGAACCGCACGTCCAGGCGGCGCTGTCCCTCGCCGCGGCCGGCGCAGCGCCGTGGGTGGCGGCCGAGGTGGCGATGCCGCGGGGGCAGCTGCTGCGCGCCCTGGGTCGACCGGCCGAGGCGATCCCGGTCCTGCAGGAGGGCCAGGCCGCGGGCGCGGCATGCGGTCATCGTTGGGCGGTGGGCTCGCTGGCGTGGATCGAGGCGAAGGCCCGACTCGACCTGCGCGACCCGGTCGGCGCGGCGACGCTGCTCGTCGGTGCCGTGACGTCATTCGCGCGCCAGGGCGACCGCACCTCGACGCTGGCCGGCCTGCACACCGCCGCGGCGGCGGCCGCGATGCTGGAGCGCCACGAGCTGGGCGCACGGCTGCTCGGCGCCGTGGACGCCCTCGGCGCGAGGATCGGCTTCGACGCAGCCGCGATGGACCCTGCGGACGCCGAGGCACACCGGGCCCTGGTCCGCTTCGGCTGCACTGAGCGGGAGTGGCACGCGTGGCGCGCGGTCGGCGCGGCGATGACCTTCGAGGCCGCGCTCGACGCGGCCCAGCAGCTCACGGCCGGTGCCTAGGTCCGGACACACCGCGACGCCGACCCGTCGGGAGGAGGGGTCGGCGTCGGACGGTTGTGTGGTCAGCCCTCGACGACGAGCTCGCGGAGCATCCCGAGCATCGCGTGGGGCGTCCCGTCACCCAGCTCGGGCGGGCCGTCGGGCGCCTCGTCGCCGAAGAAGGCGTCCGCGGCGACCGCCGGGTCGGCACCCTGCGGGATGAAGCAGCTGAGGACGTAGCGGCCGGGCTGGTCGAGGGTCAGGCTGCCGTCGACGATCCGCCCCTCCTCGCCCGGTGCGGCCCCGGCGACACCGACGAAGCTCATCGCCGCCATGGCCTCCTCCTCGGGCAGCGCGAGCAGCTCGTCGACCGAGCGCTCCTCGTCGTCGTCGAGGCGGAACAGGACGAGCTCGTGGAACTCGGTGTCGGAGGTGTTGGTGAACGCGAGCGTGGCGCCCGACACGACGTCGCCCGTGACGTCGAAGCCGTAGTCGCTGCCGGCGACCGTGAGGGGGGCCGCCCCCTCGACGTCGTCGGCCGGCGAGCAGGCGGCGAGCCCGAGGACGAGGCAGATGGTCACGGTGCAGCCGGCGAGGCTGCGGGTGAGTGGTGTGGACATGGTCTTCTCCTTGCGTGGCTGGTGGACGGCGCGGTGCGCCGGGTCTGTGGGTCAGGCCTCGCTGCGGCGCAGCCGCAGCACGGCGACGGACACGGCGAGCAGCCAGATCGGCGCGACGAGCCCGGCCGACCAGGGGAGGTTGAGGACGAGGGTCACCAGCGACACCGCGCCGGCGAGGAAGGCGCTGAGGACACCGGTCCAGCGCGGGAGCGCGCCGTGCCGGAGCACCAGGACCGCCGTGATGGCGATGACGGCGACGAGCGGGACGAACGCCGCGAAGATCATCTGCTGCTCGATCGTGTTGATCACGGCGACGTCGACCGCGGCGTAGTACGCGGCGTCCGTGCCACCCGGCAGGCCCGAGGCCAGCACGGACTTCCACATGAACCCGCCGGCGAGCGTCGCGAAGGCCGCGGTGAACGCCATGCCGAGGCCGAGGTGCAGGTCGCGGGCACCCGGCGCGCGGCGCTGCATCGTGCGGACCAGGCCGATCGCGAACGCGAGCAGGAGGCCGCAGCTGGCGTAGCCGACGAACGCGCCCACCTGCGTGACCCGCGCTCCGGTCAGCTCTGCGAACACCGCCTCGTAGCCCGCGTCGTAGACCGCCGTGTCACGGATGAACGGCGCGTTGAGCACCGGGTTGAGCAGGCTCGCAGCGGCGGCGAGGATGCCGTAGACGGGCCAACGTCCCGGGTGGACACCGGCGGTCAGCGTGTGGTCGTGATCGATGGTGACGGGGTCGATCGTGGCGGTCATGGGTGACTCCTTGGTGTGGTCGTGGTCGGGGCGTCCCGAGGTCGGAGGCACCGTCGCGGCCCGCGATTGGGGTCCGCTTGCGGGTCCGTTGTGGCCGGTCACCCCGCCGGGTGCGGCAGGTCCCCCACCGCAGCCGTCACGGCCTGCAGGACGCCGTCGTCGGGGCACGCCACGACCAGCTCCTCGCTGCCGATGGCGGCCGCCAGCGGCGTCGCGCCCAGCCGTGTGGCCATGGCGATGAGTGCGGCGCGGCACAGGGCGCAGTGGATGGTCGGGACGACGACGGTCGTGGTCGGCATGGTGCGGCCTCGGGATCGTGGGAGTCCCGCAGCATCAGCGACCATGATTGGCGATTGTCTGGCGCACGCTTGCGCCGTACAGTTCGGCGATCCTCGGCGCGCCGCGCCGTCCCGGCGTCGCGAGCTGGCGTTGGACATCCGACTGCTCGGACCCCTCGAGGTCGTGGACGACCAGGGCGCGCCCGTGCCGCTCGGTGCCCCGAAACTGCGCGCGGTCCTGCACGTGCTCGCGCTCGAGCCGGGCCGGGCGGTCCCCGTCGACCGGCTCGTCGAGGACGTCTGGGACCACGACCCGCCCCCGCGGGCACTCGTCTCGCTGCGGTCGTACGTCTCCAACCTCCGACGGGCCCTCCGGCGCGCCGACGACCGGCCGGTCGTGGTGACCCGTGGCCAGGGCTACGTCCTCGACGTCGCCCCGGAGGAGCTCGACACCGTGCGCTTCGAGCGAGCCGTGGCAGACGGCCGCCGCGCCGCGACGGCGGGTGACCACACCGTCGCCGTCGCCGTGCTCGAGGAGGCCCTCTCGCTGTGGCGGGGACCGGCCCTCGCCGACATCACCGGACTCGTCGTCGCCGCGGCCCCCGCCGCACGGCTCGACCAGCTGCGAGCGACCGCGCGGGAGGAGCGCCTGCGTTCGCTGCTGGCCCTCGGCGAGCACCACCGGGTGGTGGCCGACGCCGAGGCCCTGGCCCGCGAGGAGCCGCTCAACGAGCGGCTCCGCCGGCTCCTGGTGCTGGCCCTGCACCGAGCCGGCCGCACGCCGGATGCGCTGGCCACGCACCGAGCCTTCCGCGACCTGCTCGCCGACGAGCTGGGGCTGGACCCGTCACCGGAGTTCCTGGCCCTGGAGACGCGGCTGCTGCAGCACGACCCGACCCTCGACGCACCCGCCCGGTCGCCCTCCCCGACCGCCGCCGCGGCCGTCACGTCAGAGCTGTCGGAACGCCCCGGGACACCGACGTCGCCGGCGCCCCCGCGCCGTGAGCTCGTCGGGCGGACGGCGGAGCGTGACCGCCTCGCCGTGGCCGTGGACCGGCTCGCCGGCGGCTTCGGCGGCGTCGCCACGATCAGCGGCGAGGCCGGCATGGGCAAGTCCACGCTCGTCGCGGAGATGGCCGGACGGGCGGCAGCACAGGGCAGCCTCGTCGCCCTCGGTCGCTGCAGCGAGACGCCCGGGGCGGTCCCCTTCTGGCCGTGGATCCAGGTGCTCGAGGACGTCGCCGCTGCCGTCGACGGGAGCGCGTGGGCGGACGCCACGGCCGGCCGGCTCGACCTCCTGCGCAGGCTCGTGCCTGCACTGCTGCCGCCGCCGGACGGGCCGGACCCGGTCGTCCCGGCCGCCGTCGACGGGCAGGCGGCCCGGTTCGAGCTGCACCGCGCCGTCCTCGACGTCCTCGTCGGACTGTCCCGTGACCGCGGGGTGGTCGTCGTGGTCGACGACCTGCACTGGGCAGACCTCGCCTCGGCCGAGCTCGTCGCACACCTCGCCGCCGTCGCGGCCGACGCCCGCCTGCTGCTGGTCGTGACGCACCGCGACACACCGGCCGATGCCACGCCCGAGCTGGCCCTCGGGCAGGCCGCGCTGCAGCGGGCCGGCGGTGCGCACCTCCGACTGCGCGGTCTGGACGAGTCGGAGGTCGGTGCGCTGCTGACCAGCCTCGGCATCAGCGCCGACGACGTGCCCGACGTCGCCGAGCTGCGCAGCCGGACCGGCGGCAACCCGTTCCACCTGCGGCAGCTCGCCGAGGTCCTCGCCGAGGGTGGGGACGTCGACGAGGCGGCCCAGCGCATGCGTGCGGTCCTGGTGCGGCGACTCGACCGGCTCCCCACCGCGGCCCGCGAGGTGCTCGAGGTCGTGGCGGTGCTCGGGCCGGTGGACCCGGGCCTGGTCGCCCGCGTCGCCGGCCGGCCCGTGCTGGAGGTGCTCGAGGACCTGGACGTGGCGAGCGACCACGGCCTGCTCCTGCCCTGCGCCCCGCGCGAGGTCGTCGAGTTCAGCCATGCGCTCGTCCGCGAGACCGCGCTGGCCGAGCTCGGGCTCCGGCGCCTGGTCAGCCTGCACGCCGAGGCCGGGCGCGTGCTGGCCGAGCTGCCCGACCCCCCGGTCCAGGAGATCGCCGAGCACCTCTGGCAGGCGGCCGACGTCGTGGGCACCGAACGCGCCGCGACGGCGCTCCTCGAGGGCGCTGCGGCGGCCCAGCGGGTCTACGCGAACGAACAGGCGGTGGCGCTCCTGCAACGGGCCCTGCACCTGCTCGAGCACGGCGACACGTCGCTCGCGCAGCTCGAGCTCGCCGTCCGGATCCAGCTCGTCCACGTCCTCAAGGGCATCCACGGCTGGACGGCCGAGGTGCTGCTCGACGCGATGCAGGACCTGCACAGCCTCGCCGTGCGGGTCGGCGCGACGGCGGACCTCATGCCGATGTGGTGGTCGGTGTGGGCCCTCTACATGACCCGGGGGGTGTTCGAGGCAGCCCGGGCCACGGCCGAGCAGCTCAGCGCGAACGCGGACGAGACGCGGCCGGCGACGGTCGCGGCCGCGCACATCGCCGTCGCCTACACCGACCTCTTCCGCGGCGGCGACCCGGGCGCGGCGCTGGACCGCGCGCGACGGGCCGAGGCGGCCTGCGACCGGGCATCGCCGGACGAGCTCGCCCTCGTGCCCGAGCACCTGTGGCTCACGTGCCGGATCCTGCGCACCATCGCACATGCACTCGCGGGCGACGCGGCAGCCTCGACCGCGGCGGCCGACGAGGGGATCGCGTTCGCCGCGTCCCTCGGCGACCCGTTCCGGCTCGCCTACGCCCACCTCTTCGCCGCGTGGGGCGCGGCACTGCTCGACGACCCCGGACGGGCCGCCGCCCTGGGGGACGTCGGCGTGCGGGTGGCCGACGATGCGGGTCTCCCCGCCCTCACGGCACTGATCGAGCCGAACCGCACGTGGGGACACGCCCGGACGGGTGACGACCCGGCGAGGTGGATCGCCGCGAGCCGTGCGGTCGAGGAGGCGCTGCTCGCGGCCGGCCAGCGGCACGCCGTCCCGCACGGCCGCCTCCTGCGTGCCGAGGCCGAGGCACTGCACGGCGACCCTGCCGCACCCGCCACGCTGGCGGCGGCCCGGGCGCTCGCCGAGGAGATCGGCGAGTGCGTGTACCGACACCAGTTCGACCGCGTCGCCCGTGTGGTGGCGGCGATGACGGACGCCGCGTCGCCCGAGGCCACCAGGGTCACGACGGGCCCACGCTCGGACTAGGT
>CAYMGL010000078.1:0-10361 GCA_964389945.1 uncultured Actinomycetota bacterium | reverse complement strand
GTGCGGTCCTGGCCCGGTCGGCCGCGGAGATCCCGGTCGACACGCCCTCGGTGGCATCCACCGAGACCGTGTAGGCCGTGCCCTTGGGGTCCTCGTTGTCGATGACCATCAGTGGGACGCGTAGCCGGTCGAGGTCCTCCCCCAGCATCGGCGCGCAGATCACCCCCGACGTGTGCTTGACGAAGAAGCCCAGCGTCTCGGGGGTCGCCCGCTCGGCCGCCATCACGAGGTCGCCCTCGTTCTCGCGGTCCTCGTCATCGACCACGACCACGATCTCGCCACGGCGGATCGCCTCGACGGCCTCGGGGATCGTCGCGAACTCGGCCACGTGTTGCTCCTTCAGGCGTTCGGTGCGTACGGCGAGGTCGTGCCGCCGGCGAGCAGTCGGTCGGCGTACTTGGCCATCGCGTCGGCCTCGAGGTTGACCCGGTCGCCGACGGTGAGGTCGCCCCAGGTGGTGACCTCCAGCGTGTGCGGGATCAGGCCGACCCGGAACGTCGCGGCACCGTCGTCGCCGTCCTCGACGTCGACCACGGTGAGGCTCGTGCCGGCGATCGTCACCGACCCCTTCGGCACCAGGTAGCGACCGACCTCCGCAGGTGCGGAGAAGCGCAGGAAGACGGTGCCGGGCTGCTCCACGCGCTCCAGCACCTCGCCGGTGGCGTCCACGTGCCCCTGCACGAGGTGACCGCCGAGGCGGTCGCCCAGGCGCATGGCCCGCTCGAGGTTGACCCGGTCGCCGACCTCGAGCGCCCCCAGCGAGGTGCGTGCGAGCGTCTCGTCCATCAGGTCGGCCGTGAAGCCGCCCTCAGGCAGCGACGTGACCGTCAGGCAGCAGCCGTCGACCGAGATCGACGCACCGAGCACCGCGTCCTCCACGACCGTCGCGCACCCGATCGTCAGCGTGACGCGGTCCGCGGCCACGCGCTCGACGTCGGTGACGGTGCCGATCTCCTCGACGATGCCGGTGAACAACTGCTCGCCCTCGTGCGCTGGTGGGGCACACAGTGTGCCGCAGCGCGCGGGCCCCTCCGTCATCGGCCGTGCCGAGGACGGCTCAGGCGGGCCGCGCGACCACCTCGACGTCGGTGCCGAGTCGGCGGCTGCGCACGACGTGCCAGGACCCCTCGTGCCACGCGCGCGGCCACCCACGGGTGACCCCGCCACCGCGGTGCACGACGAACTCGTCGACCAGGCCCGCGGCGACGAGCGACGCGGACAGCCCGGACCCCGGCTCCGCGTAGATCGCGTGCAGCCCCCGCTCCTGGAGGGCGAGCAGCGCCGCCCGGGGCGCGACCCGGCCCGCGACCGTGTCGACGACGACCACCTCGGCGCCGGCCTCGACCAGGGCGTCCCGACGCGCGACGGTGGCCCGCTCGGTCGTGACGACGACGGCCCCCCGTGCCACGACCGTCGCGTCGGGGGGCGTCCGTCCCGTGGAGTCCAGCACCACGGGCCGCGGCTGCGGCCCGACGAGTGGTGCGTCGCGGACGTCCAGCCGCGGATCGTCCACGATCACGGTGCCGACCCCGACGAGCACCGCGTCGTGTCGGGCACGCTGCGCATGCACGGCCGCACGGGCCTCGGGACCGGTGATCCAGCGCCCGTCGGTGGGCACGGTGCCGCCGGCCGGGTCGACGGCGAGCTTGAGCGTCAGCCACGGCCGACCCGTCGCCGTGCGCCGCAGCCACGGGTGCAGGAGCGCGTCGCCCCACCCGTCCAACGGCACGACCTCCGCCTCGACACCGGCCGACGCGAGCCGTTCCAGCCCGCCCCCGTGCCCCTCGACCGGGTCGCGACGGGACGCGACGACCCGGGCCACACCCGCCTCGAGCAGCGCCACCGAGCACGGCCCGGTCCGCCCCGTGTGGTCGCACGGTTCCAGCGTGACGTACGCCGTCGCGCCCGCTGCTCGACCGCCCGCAGCGGCCAGCGCGACGACCTCTGCGTGGGGGCCACCGGCCCGCTCGTGCCAGCCCTCGCCGACGACGCCGTCGCCCGAGACCAGGACGCAGCCGACCGGTGGGTTGGGACGCGTCGTGGCTGCACCACGAGCCGCCAGCGCCCACGCACGCGCGAGGTGCCGGCGGTCGTCGTCGCCCACCGCTACGGCCGTGACCGCCGGTCGGCGGCGTAGGTCGAACCACCCTCGCCGTTGACCTTCGCGTAGTGCTTCAGCTCGGTGGCGATCGTCACCGCCTGGCTGGGGTGCGCGAACGGACCGGCGTGCGTGTGGGCGATCCCGATGTCCACGCCGACGAAGCCGAACTGCTCCACGACACCGCGTCGGCTCTCGATCTCGATGTGGCCGCGCGCCCGGTCCTCCGGCGCGTAGAACGACGGCGCCATCTCGTCGAACCGACGGCAGACCTCGGCAGCCAGGCCCTCGAAGTCCTCGTGCCCGGTGATGATGACGAAGTCGTCCCCGCCGACGTGTCCCACGAACGCGTCGTCGGGCGTGCGGTCGTTGACCGTGGCGGTCAGCAGTTCCGCATAGGCCTTGAGCAGCTTGTCGCCCTGCATGAAGCCGTAGTAGTCGTTGTAGGCCTTGAACTTGTTGAGGTCGCAGTACAGCAGGGCGAAGGGGGCGCCCGAACCCACCCGGCGGTCGAGCTCCGCCTCGATCCGGGTGTTGCCCGGCAGGCCGGACAGCGGCGACACCTGGCGCATCGCGGACGCCCGCCGGAGGGCCGCCTGGATCCTCGCGACCAGCTCGTCAGGATCGAACGGCTTGGTCACGTAGTCGTCCGCGCCCTCCTGCAGGCCGACGACCTTGTCCATCCCCATGGCCTTCGCCGTGACGAGGATGATCGGGATGTCGCTCGTCCTCGGGTCGTCACGGAGCCGACGCGTCGCCTCCAGCCCGTCCATGCGGGGCATCATGACGTCCAGCAGCAGCAGCTCGGGCTGCAGCTCACGGGCGAGTTCGACGGCACCGGCGCCGTCCTCCGCGGTGTGGACGGTGAACCCGGCGATGCTCAGCGTCACCTCGAGGAACATCCGGATGTCGGGGTCGTCGTCCGCGAGGACGATGGTGGGGTCGGGCTCGGTCATCGCGGGACCCCGGTCTCCTCCACGGCCGCGGCTGCGGCAGCCAGGATCGACCGCACCGCCTCGACACGGTCGTCCTCGCGGAAGACCGACGAACCGGCGACGAACGTGTCGGCACCGTTGCGGGCACAGCCACGCACCGTCGTCGGGTCGACGCCACCGTCGACCTCCAGGCGCCATGCCCAGCCGTTGGTGCGTCGCACCTCGTCCGCCTCCAGCACGGTGTCGAGCGCGGCGTCGATGAAGGACTGGCCGCCGAAGCCGGGCTCCACCGTCATCACCAGGACCATGTCGACGAGGTCGAGGACGGCCTCGGCCTCCTCCAGACGCTCCGAGGGGCGGATCGCGACGCCGACCTGGCCCCCGAGGTCGTGGACGGTGTGCACCAGGTCCACCGGGTCGGGGTCGGTGTGCAGGTGGAACGTCACCGAGTCGCTGCCGGCCGCCAGGAACTGCCGCGACCACGTCCGCGGGTCGGCCACCATCAGGTGGGTGTCGAGGTGGCGGTCGGTCCTGGCCCGCAGCGCACGGACCGTGTCCGGCCCCAGGGTGAGGTTCGGCACGTAGTGGCCGTCCATGACGTCCACGTGCAGCCACGGCACGGCCGGCTCGACCGTCGCGACCTCGGCGGCCAGGTCGGCGAAGTCGGCCGCGAGGATCGACGGCGCCACCAGGTGCTCGTGCGGGAGATCAGGCATGCAGGTCCGTCTCGACGTTGGGGGGAGCCTAACGACGTGCCCCTCCGGAATCAGACCAGCGGCGCGTCGCCGTCGCCGTCCGCGCCGTCCGTCCGCGGGGACGTCGTGGGACGCAGCACCGCGATGAACATCCCGTCGGTGCCGTCCACGTCGGGCAGGAGCTGCTGCCGGCCGGTCACCTCGAACCCCGACGGTGGCGGGTCGAGGACGTCGTGGGTCTCGGTGCCGGTCCACGTGCAGACGGCGTAGACGAGCCGCCCACCGGGACGCACTGCCCGCGCACCGCTCGCCAGCAGGGCCCGCTGGACCGGTGCCAGCGCGAGGGCGTCCTGCGGCGTCCGTCGCCACCGGACCTCCGGACGCCGCCGACCGACACCGAGCCCGGTGCACGGCGCGTCGACCAGCACGACGTCGAACTGCTCGTCGTCCCCCAGCGGCGGCGCGGTGCCGTCGCCCACACGCACCTCGACGTTGTCGAGCCCCATCGCCGCAGCGGCTGCCTCGACCTCGCGCGCACGGTGCGCGTGCAGCTCCACGCCGACGACGCGTCCGGTCGGCCCGACGAGGCTGGCCAGGTGCGTCGTCTTGCCACCGGGCCCGGCGCACAGGTCGAGCACGGCGTCGCCCGGGCGGACGGCCGCGCTGTGCACGACGAGCATCGACGCCTCGTCCTGCGGGCGGGCGCGGCCCTCTGCCACGGCGTCGATGGCGCGGGGGTCCACGCCCCGGACGTGCACGGCCTCGGGCGCGCGCTCCCCCGGCCACGCCTCGACACCCGCCGACTGCAGCTCGGCCACCAGTGCGTCACGGTCGTCGCGGGCCCGTAGCGTCGTGCCGGCCGGGTCCGAGTCGGCGGCGAGCACCGCGGCGGCCCGCGCGAGGCCGAGGCGGTCGGCCAGCTCGTCCACGACCCAGCGTGGGTGGCCGGTGGTCAGCGCCGTGCGGTCGCGCGGGTCCTGCGGCCAGCGGGGTGGGCCGGCGGCCAGCGAGCGGGCCAGCGAGCGCAGCACGCCGTTGACGAAGCCACTGGCACCCTTCGCGCGGCGCTGCGGCACGGCCTCGCGGGCGAGCTCGACGCTCGTCTGGACCGCGGCGTGGGCCGGCACGTCGCTGTGCCACAGCTGGAGCGCCCCGAGCCGCAGGATCCGGCGCAGGGCTGGTTCGACGTCCGCCAGCGGCCGGTTGCAGTGCTCGGCGAGCAGGTGGTCCAGCGTGCCCTCCCAGCGCAGCGTCTCGTACGCGAGGTGGCTGGCGAACGCGCGGTCGCGCCGATCGGGCAACGCATCGACCGCGGCAGGGACCGCGACGGTCGACCACGCCCCGTCCTCGTCGACCTGCTGCAGTGCGCGCAGCGCGACGCGGCGTGCCGGGAGACCCTCGACCTCAGTCACCGAAGCGCTCGTCGGTGGCCGGCTGCTGGCCGTTGACGAAGTCGCGGCCGGACTGGCGGGGGCGGTTCGCGGGCTGGATCGTGGTCAGGACGACCGCGCCGGTGCCACAGGCCACGACGGGACCGTCGTCCGTGCTGCCGACGACCGTGCCGGGCTCGGCTCCGGTGGCGTCGCTGGCCGTCACCGGGTCGGCGACCAGGGCGTGCCACACCTTGCAGCGGTCACCGCGCCAGGTCGTGTGGGCGCCCGGTCGGGGGTTCGCGCCACGGACCAGGGCGCTGACGCGCTCCGCCGGTGCCGACCAGTCGATCCGGACGTCGTCCGGATCGATCTTGGGCGCCAGCGTCGCGCCCTCGTCCGGCTGTGGGATGGGTGTGATGCTGCCGTCGACGAGGCCGACGACGGACTCGACCAGCACGTCGGCGCCACGTTCGTTGAGCACCTCGAAGAGATCGCCGCTGGTGTCACCCGGACCGATGGGGACCTCGACGGTCTGCAGCACGGGCCCGGTGTCCATCCCGGCGTCGAGCACGAAGGTCGTCAGGCCCGTCACGGCGTCACCGGCCATCACGGCGTGCTGCACCGGCGCCGCGCCCCGCCAGCGCGGGAGCAGCGAGTAGTGCAGGTTCACGAAGCCGTGCCGCGTGCTCTCGAGCACGTCGGTCGGCAGCAGCGCGCCGTACGCGACGACCGCGGCGACGTCGAGGTCGAGCGCACGCAGCTCGTCGACCACCTCACGCGGCTTCTCCGGCTGCCACACCTGGAGCCCGTGGGCGAGCGCCGCCTCCTTGACGGGCGGCGGCTTCGGCGTGGAGGAGCGGCCGCGGGGACGGTCGGGGTTGGTGACCACGACGGCCACCTCGACGCGGTCGTCGGCGACGAGGGCGTCCAGCGGTGCCACGGCCACCTGGGGCGTGCCGAGGAAGGCGATGCGGACGGTCACGAGTCGGACCCGCCGGCGGAGCCCGAGCCGCCACCGAGGAGCAGGTTCGCGAGCTTGCCCTGGCCCGGCACGTCCACGCCGTGCTCCTCGCGGTACTGCCGCATCAGCTTCATGGCCTCCTTGCGGTCGTGACGCGCGAGGTGGTCGATGAACAGCACGCCGTCGAGGTGGTCCATCTCGTGCAGCCAGACGCGCGCCTCGAACTCGGTGAGCTGGCGGGTGTGCTCCTCGCCGTCGAGGTCCTGCCACGCGATCTCGACCTGCTGGGGCCGCTCCACCGGGTAGAACAGGCCCGGGAACGACAGGCAGCCCTCGTCGTCCTCGACCGCGTCGTCGCTGGCGTCGAGGACCCGCGGGTTGACGACCGCACCGTGCTCCCCCGGGTCGTCCTCCTCGAGGCCGGGGAACTCGTAGGTGAAGAGGCGCTTCAGGACCCCCACCTGGTTCGCGGCCAGCCCCACCCCGGGCGCGTCGCGCATGGTCTCCAGCATGTCGTCGGCGAGCCGACGCAGCCGGTCGTCGAAGGAGTCCACGACCCGCGCCTCCTGCCGGAGGACGGGGTCACCGAAGACGCGGATGCGGAGGAGGGACATGGGGCTGCCTGGGCGGGGTCGTGCGGGAGCGGCCAGCGTACGTGCCGCGTCCGACGGCCCGGGAGACGGCCCACGTACGGTCCCCGCCACCACCCCGTCCCCGGAGACCGCCATGACCACCCCGCACGACGCCGTCGCCGACGCGGTCGACCGGCGCAGCAGCCAGCTGCTCGAACTGAGCCACGCCGTGCACGGCGACGCCGAGGTCGCCTTCGAGGAGCACACGTCGTCGGCGCGGGTGGCTGACGCGATGGCCGCAGCAGGGTTCGACGTCACGCACGGCACCGCCGGGATGGACACCGCGGTGGTCGCCACCTTCGGCAGCGGCCCGCTGGAGATCGGCGTCTGCGCGGAGTACGACGCCCTGCCTGGTGTCGGCCACGCCTGCGGCCACAACATCATCGCGGCGGCCGGGGTGGGCGCTGCCCTCGCGCTCGGCGAGGTCGCCGACAACGTCGGGCTGACGGTGCGACTGCTCGGCACGCCGGCCGAGGAGGGCGGCGGCGGCAAGGTGCTGATGCTCGACGCCGGCAGCTTCGACGGCCTGCACGCGGCGATGATGGTGCACCCCTTCCCGTACGAACAGGCCCGGCTCGGGTGCCTCGCCGTGACGCACGTGGACGTCCGCTACCGGGGACGGTCGGCCCACGCCTCGGCGTACCCCGAGCTCGGCCGCAACAGCGCCGACGCACTCACCGTGGCCCAGGTCGGCATCGGGCTGCTCCGGCAGCACGTCGGCACCAAGGCACGCATCCACGGCATCGTGACCGACGGCGGCGACGCGCCCAACGTCGTGCCGGAACGCGCCGGCGGTACCTGGCTCGTGCGGCACGAGACGCTTGCCGACCTCGGCGAGCTGTACCCCCGCGTGCGTGCTTGCTTCGAGGCCGGTGCGCTCGCGACGGGCACCGAGCTGGAGATCACCGCGAACGGTCCGGCCTACAGCGAGTTCGACAGCAACGAGGAGCTGGAGCGCGTCTACCAACGGCACGCCGAGGACCTCGGCCGCGAGTTCCCGGACCTCTCGGCGATCGCCGACAACATCCGCGGCTCGACCGACATGGCCAACGTCTCGCTCGAGCTGCCCGCGATCCACCCGATGCTCGCCATCGAGACGGACGGCGCGGTCAACCACCAGCCGGCGTTCACGGCTGCCTGCGTCCGCCCCTCCGCCGACCGCGCGACGCTGGACGGTGCGCTCGCCATGGCCCGGACCGCCGTGACCGCGGCGACCGACGACACGATCCGCGACCGCCTCCTGGCGAGCGGCGGCTACGACTCGTCGGACTACGAGCCGGTCACCCTGACCTGACCCTCACGCCTCGAGCGGGTCCACGTCGACCCGCACGTCGGCACCGGCCTTGGACCAGTCGACCCGCTGGTCGTGCAGCGCCGCGAGCAGCCCGGCGACGTCGTCGGTCTTGCACAGCCACCGTGCCCGGTCGTCCCCGCGCAGCGGGCCAAGGACCACGGCCGCGGATCCCACCGCCGCCTGCAGCGCCGGACCGACCTCGTCGACCTCGCCGACAGGCGCGTCGATTCGCACGAGACGGCCGCCAGGCGGCAGGCCCAGCTCGTCGCGCAGCGGTGCCTCGCTGCGCCAGTAGCCCGACGGGTCCCAGGCCGCGATCGCGGCGGCGACCGGTCCGTCGGGCTCGCGGGTCTGGACGACGACCCGCGGGACGGCCGCGTCGTCGGCGGGCGGCACGTCGCCGAGGTCGTCCGGCAGGTCGGCGCGGGACGGGCCGCTCCCGCTCCGGGCCACCCAGCCCGCGACGGCGAGGCACAGCCGCAGCGCGTCCTCACCGGCGTCGACGACCGGCCGCCGCGTCAGCGCGTCGAGCTCGGGCACCACCACGGCGCCGACCGGCCCCGGCGGCGCGTCGAGGACGCTCCCCCGGGTGACCACCAGCACGGCGGGCGCCGGTGGGACCTCCGGTGCGTGGCCCTCCAGCGCATGCACGGCCACGTCGGGGACGGTCCGACGCAGCTCCGTGGCCATCCGCTCGGCCCCCGCACGCAGCGGGACCCATGGATCGCTCGCACGGCAGGCCGGGCACCGCGGCCGTCGTGGCTGCGCCCACCCGCAGCCGTGGCAGAGCACGCCCCGGCCCGCGGCCGCGACAGTCGACTCGCACGTCGGGCAGCGCAGTGCCTCGCCGCACTCGTGGCAGGCGAGCGCCCGCCCCTCCCCCCGGCGCGTCGCGAGCACGATCCCGTACGCGCCCTCGCGCACGGCAGCACGCAGCGCGCGCACCGCGGGCGTGCCGAAGCGACCGCGGGGACTGCTGTCGAGCACGACCGGGGGTGCCGCGGCGGCCTCCTCCTCCCGGTCACCGGCGACCGGCTCGACCCGCTGGGTGCGCAGCAGCCCCCACGTCGCGGCGGACGCGACCGTGCCCACCAGGATCGCGACCCCCCCGTTGCGACGTGCCCGCTCGAGGGCGACCTCGCGGACGTGGTGCCGGGGTGAGCGCAGCTCCTTGTGTGCCGGGTTCGCCTCGTCCAGCACGACGAACAGGCCGGGGCGCTCCAGCGGCCACAGCGCCACGCCACGACCCCCGACGACCACGCGCGCCTGGCCGGTCCGGGCCTGCAGCCACCGGCGGTACGTGACCCGGTCGGATGCCTTGTCCCGCGCATCGACGGCGAGGTCGCCCGCAGCCGCGAGGACGGCGTCCGCGACGGGCGAGACCGGGTCGGGGACCACCACCAGCACGTCACGGTCGCCCGCCAGGGCGACACGGACGAGCTCGTCGACGCGGGCGGCCACGTCCTCGTCGGGCAGTGGCCGCCAGACGAACGACCCGGTACCGGTCGCGACCGCGGCGACCAGCCGGCCGCCGGCGGCGCCGTACCGGTCGAACGCCCCGGCAGACGGCGCCGGCGGCGCCGCCACGCGCTGCGCGGTCGGGAACCAGCCCGCCGACGCGGCCCGACGCTCGACGTCGACGGTGCGACCGGGGAGGGTGTGCCGCAGCACGTCGGCGAGCGTGCCGCCCCAGCGGTCGGCCACCCACCGTGCGACGCCGAGCTCCTCCTCGGTGATCCACACGTGCTCGCCGAGCACGCGCTTGAGGTCGCGCAGCCGCCCCTCGGGGACGTCGGTGGTCGCGGCACGCTCCAGGACCACGCCCTTGCGGACGCGGCCGGCGAAGACCACCTCGACCCGTGCGCCGACCGGCGGGTCGGTGTCGCCGACCCCGTAGTCGAACGGCCGGTCGAGGTGATACGGCTCGACCTCGACCGCAACCCGCGCGATCGGCAGCTGGTGCAAGTCCTTACGCGCCGACGACGGACTTGAGGTCGTCCGCACGGTCGGTCCGCTCCCACGTGAAGCGGGCACCCTCTCGGCCGAAGTGGCCGTACGCGGCCGTCTCGACGAACCCGGGCCTGGTCAGCTCGAGCGCCTCGATGATGGCTGCCGGTCGCAGGTCGAAGACCTCGCGGACGCCCTTGAGGATCTGCTCCGGGTCGGCCTGCTCGGTGCCGAACGTCTCCAGCATCAGCGACACCGGGTGCGCGACGCCGATGGCGTACGCGACCTGCAACTGCGCCTTCTTCGCGAGACCTGCAGCCACGATGTTCTTGGCGATCCAGCGGGTGGCGTAGGCGGCCGAACGGTCGACCTTGGTGGCGTCCTTGCCACTGAACGCGCCGCCACCGTGCGGGGCCATGCCGCCGT
>CAYMGL010000077.1:0-10550 GCA_964389945.1 uncultured Actinomycetota bacterium | reverse complement strand
GCGGACGTGCAGTCGCGTCAGCCCAGCTCGACGCCCGCCCACTGCTCCACCAGCCGGACGATCGCCGAGTGGTCGACGTCACCACCCAGCTCCTGCGCCGCCAGCCGCGTGAACGCCACGACCTGTCGCAGCGCCGGCGCCGGTACGTCCGCGTCGTCGAGGACCGACGCGCCGATCCCCGCATCCTTCGCGAGGAGGCCGAGTGCGAACGTCGCCGGGAACTCGCGCGACACGACGCGCTCCGGGAACAGCCGCTCGGTCGCGAACGACCGGCCGGAGCTGCCGTTGATCACGTCGAGTGCCGCCGTGGCGTCAACCCCCAGGTTGGCGAGGGCCGTCAGCCCTTCCCCCGCGAGCCACAGGTTGGCGGCGAGCAGGGTGTTGTTGACGGCCTTGACCGCGTGGCCCGCGCCGACGGGCCCCACGTGGACGATCCGGCTCGCGACCGCCTCCAGCACCGGTCGCACCCGTTCGAGCGCCTCGCCGTCACCGCCGACCATCGTCGTGAGCGTCCCCGCTGCCGCACCGTCCGTCCCACCGCTGACGGGCGCGTCGAGGTAGGTCACGTCGCGCGCAGCCAACCGACCGGCCAGATCGCGGCTGGCTGCGGGGTCGCCGGAGGTGTGGTCGATCCACACGGTCCCGGCACGCAGGTCGTCGCCGACCTCGTCGGCCACCGCCACCACCTCAGCAGTCGTCGGAAGGCACGTCAGCACGACGTCGGCGTCCGCGACGTCCGCGAGCGCCACCGCGGTCGTGCCGTGGGCCGCGGCGTGGTCGTCGGCGACCGACCGCGTCCGGTTGTGCACCAGGGTGTCGAAGTGCTGGGCGAGGTTGGCGGCCATGGGGCGTCCCATGGCGCCGAGGCCGATCCATGCGAGCTGCACGCGTGTTCCTCCGGGGCGCCGACACCCGGCAGCCAACCACGTCGGTCACGACAGCCGGCGGGTCATCATGCGCTCGTACAGCCCCGGCAGCAGGCGGTGGACGTGGTAGGCGAGCCAGGACGTCCGCCCAGGCAGGACCCGGCGGCGTCCGCGGGCGAGGGCCTCGGCCACGTCGCCGGCGACGTCGTCGGGGGTGACGAGTGCTCCCGTCGTGGTGCGTGCCCCACCGCTGCCGTGCCCGGTCTCGTTGGCATCGGCCAGTTCACTGGCCACGAACGTCGGGTGCACGAGCACGACGCCGACGCCGTCCCGCGCCAGCTCGGGCCGGACCGCCTCGAAGAAGCCCGTCAGCGCGTGCTTGCTCGCGACGTACGCCGGCCGCCCCACGACCGGGGCGAAACCGGCGACGCTGGACAGGACGACGACGTCGCCACCAGCCGCGCGCAGTGCGGGCAGCGCCGCTCGCAGGCAGTGCACGGCCCCGTGGAAGTTGACCTCCATGCACCGCCGGAACGCCGCGTCCTCGGTCTCCTCGAAGGAGCCGAGCGCGGTGACGCCGGCGGCGAGGACCAGCAGGTCGAGCCGCCCGAACCGCCGCGCGACCTCGTCGAACGCGGCCGTGACGCTCGCGGTGTCGGTGGTGTCCATCGACACGAAGCGCTCGTCCTGCGCGTCCGGCTCCGTGGCCGCCACGTCCAGCGCCACCACGGTCCAGCCCTCGACCGACAGACGCGCGTCCAGGGCCCGGCCGATGGCCCCCCGACCACCCGTGACGACGGCGACCCGGCCGGTCACGACGACCGCCGTGCGGCCCGGTACAGCTCGTACACCTCGCGTGACGTGCGGCGTGGCAGCCCGGGGAACGCCGCCTTCAGCCGGTCGTTCGCCAGCACGGGTCGGTAACGCAGGAAGTCGACCTGCTCGGGGCCGTAGCGCGTCAGCCCGAACCGCCCGAGCACCTGCAGCCCGCGCGTGACGACGCCGACCGGCAGGGGGACGTAGGGACGGCGTTCCAGGCGAGCGATCTCGCGCATCGTCACGACGCCGTCGCCGGCGAGGTTGAAGCTCCCACGGACGCGCTCCGCGACGCCGCGGGCGATGACCTCGGCGACGTCCCGGTCCCAGATGAAGACGAACGGCACGTCGGTGTCCGACAGGCCCAGCACGACGGGCGCGGTGAACAGCGCCGTGATCTGGTTGTCGGTGCCCTCGCCGAGGATGGTCCCGGGCCGCAGGACGAGCTGCCCGACCTGCGGGTGCACCCGGCGGTGGCTCGCGAGCACCCGTTCCACCTCGGCCTTGTGCCGCGAGTACGCGAACGTCCGGCTCCCCCGCAGAGGGTCGTCCTCGGTCAGCAGCCGACCGCGGTTGGCGGGGTGGTAGCCGTAGGCCGCGCCGGACGACGTCACCGTGACGTGTTCGACACCGGTCTCGACCGCGGCGACCATCACGCGCTTGGTGCCGCCGACCTCGATCTCGCGCAGCGTGTGTGACGGCATGTCCGGCGGCGGGTCGACGATGGCCGCGAGGTGGACGACGCACGCGACGCCGTGGTCGCGGATGAGCCCGGCGAGGTCGACGGTCCGCACGTCCTCGGTGACGTACGTGACCCCGGCGACCTCCTCGTCCGGCGGCCGGACGTCCAGCGACACCAGCTCACCCACGCCCGCCGCAGCCAACGCGCGCAGCGCGAGCCCGCCGACGTAGCCGGACCCTCCCGTGACGAGCACCGCACTCACGTGACCACGTCCACCTCGTCGACCGGTGGGGCCTCGACGGGACGACGCCCCCAGACCCACGCCAGCGACATCCCCGAGATGATGTGCCACACACCCCACCAGGCCGCCACGAGCGCCATGCCACCGAGCCCGTCGAAGAACCCGAAGATCAGCGCCAGCGCCAGTGCCGAGTTCTGGATGCCGACCTCGATCGCGATCGCCCGTCGGTCACGCTCGGGCAGGCGCGTGACGGCGGCCGCCGCGTAGCCGGACCCCAGCGCGAGCGCGTTGTGCAGCAGCACGGCCAGCACGACCAGCCCGACGTAGTCGAGGAAGTTCTGCCAGTTGCCAACGAACGCGGCGACGACGAAGAGCACGAAGAACACCATCGAGCCGGTGCGCATCGGCCGGTAGAGCCGCTCGGCGAGTGCCGGTCGACGCTGGCGCAGCGTCATCCCGGCGGCGACGGGCAGACCGAGCAGCAGCGCGATCGTCAGCACGAGCTCGACCGGGTCGAGTCGCACCTGGGTCAGCAGCGCGTTCGTCTCGGGGTCCAGCGAGCCCCAGAAGGCGAAGTTCAGCGGCGTCAGCACCGCGGCCGCGATCGTCGAGACGGCCGTCATCCCGATCGAGAGCATCGTGTTGCCCCGGGCGAGGTGGGCGATGAAGTTGGAGATGTTCCCGCCCGGACACGACCCGACGAGGATCATGCCGAGCGCGATGGACGGGGCGGGGTCGATGACCTGCGTCAACAGGTAGGTCAGTGCGGGTAGCGCGAGGAACTGCGCAGCGAGGCCGATCAGTGGCCCGCGCGGGTCGCGGACGACGCGCTGCAGGTCGACGAGCTTCACGTCGAGCGCGATCCCGAACATGATGAAGCCCAGGATCACGTTGAGCAGGAGGATCGTCGACGTGCTGAAGTTCAGCGTGATCTCGTCGACCGGCGCCGTCGTGGCCAGGAGCTCCGCGACCACCGTCATCCCGCCGGCTCCTGGTGCATCTTCTTGAAGGTCCGCAGGCCCGGCGCCCAGAGGTGCTCGACGTCGTCGACGTCGACGTGCACCACCGCCGGCCCCCCGGTGTCGAGGCAGCGCTGGATCGCAGGCGCCAGCTGGTCGGGACGCGACACGCGCTCCCCGTGCGCCCCCATCGACCGGGCGAGCTCGTCGAAGCGGATCTCCTCGAAGCCTGCCCAGATGACCTCGTCGTCGCCGAGCGACTCGTTGCTCAGCATCTTCTTCGCCACGGTCTTCAGCGGCTTCGAGGCGATCTGCTGGGACATCTTGACCATGCCCCACTGGCGGTCGGCCAGCACGAGGAACAGCACCGGCAGGCGGTGCCGGACCGCGGTCTCGAGCTCCTGCGGGTGCATCCCGAAGGCGCCGTCGCCGATGATGCAGCAGACCTGTCGGTCGGGGGCGGCGACCTGCGCGCCGAGGGCCTGCCCCGCACCGGCGCCGAGCATCCCGAACTTGAACGTCGAGACGATCGACCGGGGCACACGGGCCTCGTGGTAGAAGTTCGCCCAGACGGCGGTGTTGCCACCGTCGAAGACCCAGATCGTGTCCTCCGGCAGCACCTGCTGGGCGACCGTCGGCACGTGGGCCGGGTGCAGGGGCTCGCGGTCGTCGGCCAGCGCCCGCTCGAGCTTGCCCAGCTCCCGGTCGCGCGCTTCGCCGTACGACGTCAGACGCTCCCGCCGCGCGGCCAGGTCCATGGAGCGGCCCTCCAGCGCGTCGGCGAGGGCGGTCAGCGCCGCGCGCGCGTCGGCCAGGAGCGCCACGTCGACCGGCTTGTTCAGCCCCAGGACCTCCTCGTCCACGTCGACCTGCACGTGGGTCTGGTCACCGGGCCGCGCCCAGTTCGGGGGCTTGCCCCACCAGTCGGTCTCACCGAGCCGTGAACCGACGGTGAGGACCACGTCGGCCTCGTTGCGGACGCGGTCCACCAGGTCGACCGCGGTCATCGGGATCGCGTTCGGGGAGGTCTCGGGGAGGGCGCCCCGCGCGGCCCAGCTGGTGGTGACGGGTGCCCCGAGCAGCTCGACGAGCCGGGCCAGCTCCCCCTCCGCGCGAGCGTGGTGGACGCCGTTGCCGGCGTGCACCAGCGGGGCCCGGGCGCCGGCGAGCAGCTCGGCGGCCCGTTCGACCTGCGCCGGGTCGGGTGCGATGCGGCCGGTCCGTCGGTAGGTGTGGGGCGGGCGGACGATCGACTCGTCGAACGTGTCGGACCCGTTGAGCACGTCCTCGGGGATGTCGAGGTGGACCACGCCCGGCCGGCCCCGGAAGCTGATCCGCAGCGCCCGCCGCAGCAGCTCCGGGATGCGGTCACGTGTCGCGGCCCGCCCCGACCACTTGGTCATCGGGCGGGTCACCGCGGTCTGGTCGAAGTACTGGTAGGTCCCGCCACGGTCCGGGTGGCCGATGCCGGTCCTGCGCGACGAGGTCAGCAGCAGCACGCGGTTGCCCTCGCCGTTCTCCACGGCCACACCGGGGAGGATGTTGGCGACGCCGGGCCCGTTGCTGGCCATGCAGACACCCAGCCGGCCGGTCAGCCGTGCGTAGGCACCGGCCATGTGGGCCGCGCTCGTCTCGTGTCGCGGGGTGTACAGCTCGATGCCGGCCTTCGGCAGGCTCGTGTAGAGCCCGTAGTAGGTGCCGTCGATGATGCCGAACACCGTGTCGACGCCCTCTGCCGCGAGCATGCGGGCGACGATCTCGCCGCCCGGTGCCTTGCGAGCCACTCGGTCTCCCGTCCTCGGTCGGCCGCCACCCTAGGAAAGCCAGCCACCGGCCGAGGGCGAATCGCGTGCCGGGACGCCGCGGCACCGATCCGGGGCCTGCCGATGCAGGACCCTGTGCCCATGCGCGACGGCCCGCACCGTGGAACGGTCACTGCTCGGGACCGGGCAGACAGGGAGCACCATGCCACCGCAGCCACGCCACACCGTCGTCAACGTCACGCTGCAGGACCCGGGGTGGGACCACGACGAGGAGGTCCGGCTGGCGGGCCATGACTACCGGCTCGTCCGCATCGGCACCGGCGGTGACGTCGAGGCTGCCGAGGCCGCCGTGCGCCACTGGGGCGAGGAGGCCGACGCGATCGCGGTCAGCGGGATCCGTGAGGCGCGCGCAGCGGGTCACACCGGTGGGCGGCTGGAGGACCTCGACCGCCTCCGGCACGCCACGACACGCGTGCCGGTACGCAGCGACGACCTCCTCGCCGACATCCTCCAGGAGTGGGCCATCCGCCGCGTCGCGCGGGAGATGCCGGGCTACTTCAGCAACGCCCGGGTCGTCGTGGTCGGGGGCACCACCCGTGCACGCACGGTGGCGGTCCTGCGCGAGTTCACGGACAACATCGTCTTCGACGAGGCCGGCCACGACGTCGTGCTCCCCGGCCGGTTCAAGACGAACCCGGTCACGGCCACCGCGGCGGGCGTCGGCGAGTTCGCGTGGCGGCACGTCCCCCAGTTCGTCAAGGAGCAGGTCCCGGGGCCCGTCAGCTGGTTCTCGGACCGGCTCGCGCACCTCGCCGTGCACGACGCCGACGTCATCGTCGGGGCGTTCGCCGAGCTCGTCGCGTTCGGCCTGCCCGACCTGCGCGGCAAGTGCGTCATCACCAGCACGGTCTCCGAGGACCGCCTGTCCACCCTCCGGCGGCTCGGGGTCGACCTGGTCGTGGACGTCGCGCCCCAGCCGTTCGACGTCATGATCGTGCCGGCGACCCTCGAGGCGATGGTCGCAGCGACGCTCCCCGCCGACCAGGACGTGACGACCGACGCCCTCGCCCGGTTCCTCCAGCACGCCGAGCTCGAGCCACGCCTGCTCTGGCCGAACGGGCGGCGTCGCAGGAGCCGCTTCGCGTTCGTGATCCACCCCCTCTCGACGGAGTACTTCAAGAACGTCGAGCCGCTCGGGCTGGTCACCGAGATCCCGGGCATGAGCCAGGTCGTCGAGAAGACGATGGCCTACGTCCCGCCCTTCGTCTACAGCCACGTCACGGGCATCGTCTCCGAGACCGGCGACGAGGCCGAGGGCTGGCTGATCACCGTGGGCGGCACGCCGAGGGAGATGCTCGCCCACCGGCCCGAGTTCACCTACTCGCGGCTGCTGGAGGCCGCCGAGCTGTCACGGCGCCTCGGCGCGCAGATCATGGGCCTCGGCGCGTTCACGAAGGTCGTCGGTGACGCCGGCGTGACCGTGGCACGGCAGGCGCCGCTGCCGGTCACCACGGGCAACAGCTACAGCGCCTCCGGAGCGCTGTGGGCGGCCAACGCGGCATCGCAGCGGCTCGGTGTCCTCGAGCCGGACGACGACGGCGTCGTCCACGGCAGGGCCATGGTCATCGGTGCCTCGGGTGCCATCGGGTCGGTCTGCGCGCGTCTGCTGGCACTGGCGGTCGACGAGCTGTGGCTCGTCTCCCCGGAGGCCGCCAAGCTGCTGCAGATCAAGCAGGAGATCGACCAGGAGGGGCACCGTGCCGAGGTCCACGTGGCAACCGACCCCTCCGGGCCGCTGCCCGACATGGACATGATCGTGACCGCGACGTCGGCCGCGGGCCAGAAGGTCCTCGACATCGACCGCGTCAAGCCCGGCTGTGTCATCACGGACGTCGCGCGCCCGCTCGACCTGTCACCCGAGGAGGTGGCCCGGCGACCCGACGTCCTGGTCATCGAGTCCGGGGAGGTCGAGCTGCCCGGCGACGTCGAGATGCGCGACATCGGGCTCCCACCCGGCGTGGCCTACGCCTGCCTCGCCGAGACGATCGTGCTGGCCCTGGAGGGCCGCTACGAGAACTTCACGGTCGGCCGCAGCATCAGCTGGCCCCGGGTCAAGGAGATCTACCAGCTCGGCCTGCGACACGGCATGCGGCTGGCCACGATCTCCGGCGTCAACGGCCCCTACACCGACGAGGACTTCGCGCGGGTGCGCGCCGCAGCACTCGCAGCCCGTACGGAGCCAGCCCCAGCCCCGGCCGGTTGACGGTCGTCAGCGCGGGCCGTCGAGGACGACGAGGTCGTCGCGGTTGATGAGCTCACCGGCACTGCGACCGAGCTCGTCCGCGGCCTCCGCGCTCGTGCGACCGAGGATCCGCCGGACGTCCCCGACGTCCAGCCGGACCAGGCCGCGCGCGACGGTCGCGCCGGCGGTGTCGACCACCTCGACGAGGTCGCCGGCCTCGAAGTCCCCGGTGGCGGCCGTGACCCCGACGGCGAGCAGCGACGAGGCGCGCTCGCGCAGTGCGCGGACGGCCCCGTCGTCCACCGTCAGCGTGCCGCGGGGCCGCAGTGCCGAGCCGATCCACAGGCGTCGGGCCTCCAGCCGGCGCGGCTGTGCGACGAACCACGTGCCGACGTCGTCGCCCTGCACGGCCGCCAGCACGACGCCGGCGACCCGGTCGTCGGCGACGACCGCCTGGCAGCCCGCCCGGACGGCGACGGACGCGGCCTCGACCTTGGTGCGCATGCCGCCCGAGCCCACACCCGACGACGAGCCACCCACGGCAGCACCGATGTCCGCCGGGTCGTCGACCCGCGGGACCAGCTCGGCGTCCGGGTCGCGGGCCGGGTCGGCGGTGAGCAGCCCCTCGACGTCGCTGAGCAGCAGCAGCAGGTCCGCGTGCAGCATCGTGGCCACCACGGCGGCGAGGTGGTCGTTGTCGCCGTAGACGAGCTCCTCGGTCGCCACGGCGTCGTTCTCGTTGATGACCGGGACGGCACCGAGCTCGAGCAGGCGCTCGAGCGTCGTGCGACCGGTGAGGAAGCGGTGCCGGTGGACGACGTCGTCCTGGTTGAGCAGGATCTGCGCCGCGGCGAGGTCGTGCCGCGCGAGCTCCTCCTGCCAGGCATGGGCCAGCTGCCCCTGGCCCACCGCGGCCGCGGCCTGCAGCGTCGGCAGGTCCTCCGGGCGGGCGGTCAGACCGAGCACGCCCATGCCCGCTGCGACGGCGCCTGAGCTGACGACCACGACCGGGATGCCCGCGGCGCGGACCGCCGCGACCTCGTCGGCCAGCCGGGCCAGCCGCTCGCGGTCGAGCAGCCCGTCGGCCCGTCGCAGGGAGGCCGAGCCGACCTTCACCACGACCAGTCGCGGCCGGTCGAAGCGACTCACGGGGCGTCCCAGTCGTCGTCCCAGCCGTCGATGTCGTCGAGGTCGTCGTCGGCGTCGAGCTCGGCGACCTCCTCGTCGGTGAGGTCCGCGGCCCGCTCCTCGGCGAGCGCGGCGTCGCGCTCGTCCGGCGGGAGCTGGTGCGGGTCGGGACGGAACTCGAACACGAGGTCGTCGATGACGACGTCGTCGCCCTTGCGCGCACCTGCCTTCACCAGCGCCTTCTCGACGCCCGCACGACGGAGGCGTCCCTCGAGGTAGCGCATCGCCTCGCGGTTCTCGGCCGGGAGCATGCGGACCCAGCGCTCGACCCTGGCGCTCGCGACACGGAACGCACCGCTGTCGTCGCGGGTCACCTCGAGGTCGTCGCGCGTGCGCAGCGGTCGCAGCACGACCGGCGCGTCCTCGGCGGCCACCTCGACCGCCTCGGCACGCTCGCGGGCATCGCCCACCAGCTCGGCCAGCCGCCAGCGCAACGCGTCGAGCCCGTCGCCGGTCAACGCCGAGATCCGGATCGGCTGCTCGTCGGCGCCCATGGCGCGCATGGCGTCGGCGAGCCGGTCCTCGTAGAGCTCGGCCGCGGCCTCCCCGTCGGGCAGGTCGAGCTTGTTCAGCACGACCACCTGGGGCCGTTCGAGCAGCGACGGCTCGTAGCGGCGCAGCTCGTCACGCATGACCTCGAGGTCGTGGGCCGGGTCGCGTTCGGGGTCGAACGGCGCCGCGTCCAGCACGTGGACCAGCACGCTGCACCGCTCGATGTGGCGCAGGAACTGGTGGCCGAGCCCCTTGCCCTCGGCCGCGCCCTCGACGAGCCCGGGCACGTCGGCCAGCACGACGTCGGTCGCGTCGCCGGCCTCGCCCGCCCGCATCACACCGAGGTGCGGCGTCAGCGTCGTGAACGGCCAGGCCTCCACGCGGGGCGTCGCGGCCGACAGGGCGCGGATCAGCGACGACTTGCCCGCCGACGGGTAGCCGACCAGTCCGACGTCGGCGATGAGCTTGAGCTCGAGCCGCAGGGTGCGCTCGGGCACCTTCTCGCCGTGCTCGTGGAAGCGCGGGATGCGACGGTGCTTGGTCGCGAACGCCGCGTTGCCGCGACCGCCCCGGCCGCCCTGGGCGACCACCGCCGTCTGGCCGTGGACCGCGAGGTCGGCGACCTGCTCGCCGCGGACCGGGTCGTGGACGACCGTGCCGACGGGGACCCGCACGACGAGGTCGTCGCCGCTGCGGCCGTCCTGGTTGTCACCGCGGCCGCGCTCGCCGTTGTCGGCCCGGCGGTGCGGCGCACGGTGCAGGTCCAGCAGCGAGGTCGTGCCCTCGTCGGCCACGAGCACGACGTCGCCGCCGCGGCCACCGTCGCCGCCGTCCGGGCCGCCACGCGGCACGTGCTTCTCCCGCCGGAACGAGGTCGTCCCGTCACCGCCACGTCCGCCACGGACGTGGATGGTGCACTCGTCGACGAACTCAGCGGACACGGTGGGGACCCTCAGGGTCGGCAGGACTGGGCAACGGTGGGTGGAACGGACGAGGGGCGGCCCATGCCGCCCCTCCTCACAGATCTCGGTGTGCGGTCAGGCCTCGTCGACCGCCGGCACGACGTCGGCGAACTTGCGCTTGCCGGAGGTGCGGAACGAGACGTTGCCGTCGACGAGCGCGAACAGCGTGTCGTCGCCACCGCGGCCGACGTTGCGGCCCGGGTGCACCTTCGTGCCCCGCTGGCGCATGATGATGTTGCCGGCGAGCACGGACTCACCGCCGTACTTCTTCACGCCGAGGCGCTTGGCATTGCTGTCGCGACCGTTGTTGGACGAGCCGCCGCCCTTCTTGGTTGACAT
>CAYMGL010000076.1:0-10617 GCA_964389945.1 uncultured Actinomycetota bacterium | reverse complement strand
CAAGCTGACCGGGCGCATCGAGTCCGTCGAGGCGCCGGAACCGGGGCCGACGCAGTCCCCCACCCCGGCAGCGAGGGCCATCGCCCGCGGCAACGACCAGACCCAGGTCCTGGGCGCCGCGAGCACGAGCACGACGTCGCGGCTGCGGGTCGTGAGCGGCGGGCCCGACAGCGAGGTGGAGCTCCAGGGGCGTGTGGTCGTCGGCCGGGCGCCGACGTGCACGGTCACGCTCGACGACTCCACCGTCAGCCGCGAGCACGCCGCCTTCGTGCGGCGCGACGAGGGCTGGTGGGTCGTCGACCTCAACTCGACCAACGGCACACGGGTCAACGGCCGCGCGGCGGCCGAGCACCCGCTGCAGGACGGCGACCGGGTGACGTTGGGCGACGCCGCGCTCGAGTTCGTCGAGCGCTGACATGCCCGTCGCCCTCCTCACCCTCGGCAAGCTGCTCCTGCTGCTGCTGCTCTACCTGTTCCTCTGGCGCGTCGTGCGTGTGATCGCGGCCGACCTCAGTGACCGCACCCCCGCGCTCGCGACGGCAACGCCGCGGCCGGCCGTGGCCCAGCCCGAGCGTCGCCAGACCGCACGCCAGCTGCCCACCGAGCTCGTCCTGCACCCGGTGCAGGGCGCCCCGCACACCGTCAAGCTCGACGGCGACCGGCTCGTGTTCGGACGGGCCAACAACGTGGACCAGCGGCTCGAGGACGACTACGTCTCCGACGAGCACGCCGAGCTCGTCCGCGTCGAGGGCCAGTGGCGCGTGCGCGACCTGGGCTCGACCAACGGCACCTACCTCAACGGCCAGAAGGTGATCGCCCCGACCGTCGTCGCCGCTGGTGACCAGCTCCAGCTCGGCAAGACGCGGCTGGAGGTGCGCAGGTGATCCGCCTCCACGCCGCAGGCCTGACCGACGTCGGTCAGGTCCGTGCGGGCAACGAGGACGCCATGCACGTCGGCGACTCGGTCTTCGCGGTCGCCGACGGGATGGGTGGCCACGCTGCCGGGGAGGTGGCGTCGGCACTGGCGCTCGAGCCGATCGCCGGTCTCGACGGGCGTGTGTTCGGTGACGACCAGCAGGCACGCAAGGCGCTCGAGGACGCGGTCGTCGAGGCGAACCGCGTCGTCGTCCAGGCGGCGGAGCACGACGACACGCTGCACGGCATGGGCACGACCCTGACGGCGGCGCTGTTCGAGGGTCGCCGCCTGCACGTGGCGCACGTGGGTGACTCGCGCGCCTACCTGCTGCGGCAGGGCAAGGTCACCCAGCTCACGCGCGACCACACGTTCGTCCAGCAGCTGATCGACGACGGCACCATCACCGAGGCCGAGGCGGCGACGCACCCGCACCGCTCGGTGGTCACGCGGGCCATCGGGACCAGCGCGCAGGTCGAGATCGACCTCGAGACGCTCGACCTGGCCTCCGGTGACGCGGTGCTGCTGTGCAGCGACGGTCTGTCGGGGGTCGTCGACGACGACCACATCGCCGACCTGATGACGTCCGACCTCACGCCCGAGGAGACGGTCACCGAGCTGGTCGAGGCCGCCAACGAGGCCGGTGGGCCCGACAACATCACGGCCGTGCTGCTGACGATGATGTCGGACCTGCCGGACGAGCCGCGCCGGGCCGCCGGTCCCCTCGTGATCCGGCCCGACAGCGACGCCGGGCCGGCGCGGATCCTGCCCGGGCCCGGACCCGACGAGTCGGTCGTCGTCGACCCGGTTGCGCGACGGCGCCGGCTCGCGAGCATCGTGATCGGTGTCGCCGTCGTGCTCGGCCTGCTCTTCGGTGGCGGCCGCTGGCTGCTGTCGCGGTCGTACTACGTGGGCCTCGACGAGCAGCTGGTCGCGATCTACCAGGGGGTGCCGGCCTCGCTGGGGCCGATCGAGCTGTCGTGGGTCGTCGAGGAGACGGCCCTGCGGGTCGAGGACGTCCCCCAGTTCCAGCAGCCCCTGCTCGAGCAGGGCATCCCGGCGGTCGACCGCCGCGACGCGCGCAACATCGTCGACTCGATCCGCGCCGCCGGTGAGGCAGAGGGCAACAGCACACCCGACGACGACCCCAGCCCGGACGCCGACGACGCGACGACCTCACCGTGACCGCACCGCCCGCGGCCGCCGAGAGCGCGACGGCGGACACCAGCGCGTCCTCTGCACCGAGACGCGTCGAGCGTCGACTGCTGACGTATGCCGTCGCGATCGTCCTGGTCGCCGGCACCCTGCTGCTGCTGGCCGTGCCGGGCGACCCGTGGCCGGTGGCGCTCGCGCCGCTGCTCGTCCTCGCCGGGCTCGCCGCCGGCGTCCATGCGATGGTCCGGCTGCTCGCGCCCCGCGCCGATCCCGTCATCCTGCCGCTGCTGGTCCTCCTCAACGGGCTCGGGCTGGTGCTGCTGCGGCGCATCGACCTCGCCGAGGGCACGTCGTTCGCCACCAGCCAGCTGGTCTGGACCGCACTCGGCCTGGCCTGCTTCACCGCGACGCTCGCCGTCGTGCGCGACCACACCTCGTTGACCCGGCTGTCGTACACGTTCGGCCTGCTGACGCTGGTGCTGCTCGTCCTGCCGCTGCTGCCGGTGGTCGGCCAGGAGGTGAACGGCGCACGCCTGTGGATCGACATCGGCCCCCTGCGATTCCAGCCGGGCGAGGTGGCCAAGCTGACGCTGGTGGTCTTCCTCGCCGGCTACCTCGAGCGCACCCGCGCCCTGCTGACCGTCGCGCAGCACCGCGTGGGCCCACTGCTGCTGCCGGCGCCGCGCCACCTCGCCCCGCTGCTGACGGCCGTGCTGCTGGCGCTGCTCGTCCTGGTCGTGCAGAAGGACCTCGGCTCGTCACTGCTGCTGTTCGGCATCGTCGTGGTGATGCTGTACGCCGCCACCGGGCGCATCGCGTACCCGGCTGTGGGACTGGTCACGTTCGGCATCGGTGCCGCGCTCGCCTACCGGATCTTCGGCCACCTGCGCGAGCGCGTCGCCGTGTGGCTGGACCCGTTCGCCGACCCGCTCGACGCCGGCTACCAGGTCGTGCAGGTGCTCTTCGCGATCGCGAACGGCGGGTTGACCGGGACCGGACTCGGCCTCGGGTCGCCCCAGGGCATCCCCTTCGCGCACACCGATGCGATCTTCGCCATCGCCGGCGAGGAGCTGGGGCTGCTCGGCGCGACGGCGATCCTCGTCGCGTACGGCCTGCTGCTCGCGCGGGGCATGCGGATCGCCATGCGCTGCCGTGACGACGTCGGGACGCTGCTCGCGGTCGGCCTGACCGCGATCATCGGCCTCCAGGTCTTCGTCATCGTCGGCGGGCTGACCCGGCTGATCCCGCTCACGGGCATCACGCTGCCGATGATCTCGTACGGCGGCAGCTCGCTGGTCGCCAACCACGTCCTGCTCGCCCTGCTCCTGCGCATCGACGACGCCCGCCCGGCCACGGGGGCCTCCTCGTGAACACGAGCGTCCGCCGGGTCACCTGGGTGCTGTTCGGGCTGCTGGGCATCCTCGTCGTGAACCTCCAGGTCATCACGCTGCTGCAGTCCGGCGACCTGGCCGACGAGCCCACCAACACCCGACGCCTGGTCGAGCGCTACGCGTCGCAGCGCGGCTCGATCGTGCTGGGGGCGGAGGCAGCGGCGCGGTCGGTGCGGACCGACGACGACGACCAGCTGCTCTACCTGCGGACCTACCCGTTCGGCACCCGAGCCGCGCACGTCATCGGCTGGGACTCGATCGACCTCGGCCGCGCCGGGATCGAGGAGGCCTACAGCGACGAGCTGTCGGCGACCGACACGGGTCTGTTGGCCGAGGAGCTCGCGTCACTGCTCGGCCAGCGCAACGCCACGGGCGACACGGTGCGGCTGACCCTCGACCCCGAGGTCCAGGCCACGGCGGAGCGGGCCCTCGGCGACCGCATCGGCGCGGTCGTCGCCATCGACCCCCCGACGGGCGAGATCCTGGCGCACGCATCGTCGCCCTCGTTCGACCCGGGACCGCTGGCACAGCACGACCGGGGGGCGGCGCTGGAGGCCTGGGACACGCTGCGGACCGACGAGGCGCGGCCCCTGCTGGACCGCGCCGCCGGCGAGCTGTATCCGCCCGGCTCGACGTTCAAGCTGCTCGTCGCCGCCGCCGCGCTCGAGCAGGGCATCCCGCCCGACACGGCCTTCCCGGACGAGCCGACCTTCCAGGCGTCGGTCGGTGAACCGATCAGCAACTTCGGTGGCGGCACCTGCACCGGCGGCGGGACGATCACCTTCGCACGCGCCCTGGAGGTGTCGTGCAACACCGTCTTCGCGCGACTCGGGGTGCGGCTCGGGCAGGACGCGGTCCGCGCGCAGGCCCAGGCGTTCGGGTTCGACCGGGTCCTGCCCTACGAGCTGCGCACCGCCGAGAGCGTGTTCCCCAAGGAGGTGGACGAGGCGCAGCTGGCGCAGTCCAGCATCGGCCAGTTCGACGTCCGGGCGACCGCGCTGCAGATGGCGGTGGTGGCCGCCGCGATCGCCAACGACGGCGTCCTGCAGATCCCGCACGTCGTCCGCGACGTCCGCGACGCGTCCGGCCGGGTCGTGGCCGGCCCGAACGCCGGCCCCTGGGTCGACGGCCGGTTCCCGGCCGAGGCGATCAGCGAGCGCAGCGCCACCTTCCTCCAGGACATGATGGTCGGCGTGGTCGCCAACGGGACCGGGGGCAGGGCAGCGATCCCGGGCGTGCGCGTGGGCGGCAAGACGGGGACCGCCCAGGACCCGTCGGACGAGACCGACACGGCGTGGTTCGTGGGCTTCGCCGAGAACGAGGTCGCCGTCGCCGTGGTCCTGCCCGATGCGGGCGGCGAGGGCGGTGGCACCGCTGCCGCCCCCATCGCCCGCGCCGTGATGGAGGCAGCCCTGACGGCCGGCTGAGGCACCGGCCATGCGCACCCGGGAGCGGCGGTCGGGCGTCGCTACGCTTCGGCCGTTGCGTGCACACGCTGGAGGACCCGTGGACGAGGGTGAGCTGCTGGGCGGTCGGTACCGGCTCGGCGGGGTCATCGGTCGGGGCGGGATGGCCGAGGTCCGGCGCGCCCACGACGAGACCCTCGACCGCGCCGTGGCGGTCAAGATCCTCCTCGGCCACCACGCCGAGAACGAGGACTTCCGGCAGCGCTTCCGCGCCGAGGCCCACGCCGCGGCCAGCCTGAACCACCCCAACATCGTCGGCGTGTTCGACACCGGCGAGCACGGCGGACGACCGTTCATCGTGATGGAGCTCGTCGAGGGTCGTTCGCTCGCCGAGGCCATCCAGGCCGGTGGCCTCACCGAGGACCGCGCGCTCGAGGTCTCCGCGAACGTCTGCCAGGCCCTCCAGTTCGCCCACGACCGCAACATCGTCCACCGGGACATCAAGCCCGGCAACATCCTGCTCGCCGAGGACGGCTCGGTGAAGGTCGCCGACTTCGGCATCGCCCGAGCCATCGACGCCAACACCGTGACCGAGACGGCAGCGATCCTCGGGACCGCCGCGTACCTCTCGCCCGAGCAGGCGCAGGGCAAGCCGGTGGACGCCCGCTCGGACGTCTACTCGCTCGGCGTCGTGCTCTACGAGCTGCTCTGCGGCCACCAGCCCTTCACCGGCGACTCGCCCGTGACGGTGGCCTACCAGCACGTGCAGGAGCTCGCCCCGCCGCCCCGCGACCTCGACCCGACGGTCTCCGACCAGGCCGAGGCGATCGTGATGCGGGCCCTCGCCAAGAACCCGCAGAACCGCTACGCGTCGGCGACGGCCCTGCGCGAGGACCTGCTCCGCGCCCGGACCGGGGGCCGGGTGCAGGCGCCTGCGGTGCTGCGCCGGGACGAGGCTGCTGGCGCCGCCGCCGGTGCCGCGGTGGCCGCCACCGGCGTCGGCGTGCTCGGCAGCGACCTCGACGGCACGTCCCCCACCGCGGACGAGGACGACGGTGGCACGGGGCGCATCGTCGCGTACGTGCTCCTGACGCTCCTCACGATCGCGGCGGTGGCGCTGCTGGTCCTCTTCCTCACCGGCTCCCTGGGCGGCGACGAGCCGACCGCGACCGAGCTGCAGGTCCCCACCGTCACCAACCAGCTCCAGGAGACCGCCGAGGAGGTCCTCGACAGCCGCGGCTTCGACATGCGGGTGCAGGACCAGGAGTTCTCCGACACCGTCCCGGCCGGGTACGTCATCTCGCAGGACCCCAGCCCGGGCGAGCTCGCGGAGCAGGGCAGCACGGTGCAGGTCGTCGTGTCGCTGGGCGCCGAGGCCGTCAGCGTCCCGGAGCTCGCCGGCATGGACGTCGAGGAGGCTCGCGAGGCCCTCCGCGAGGCCCGGCTGGTCCCGCGCAGCGTCATCCGCGAGGCCAACGACGAGGTCCCGGTCGACGAGGTCCTGCGCACCGACCCGCCCGCCGGCACCGAGCTGGCGCCCAACACCCCCGTGGACATCGTGGTGTCCAGCGGTGAGGAGACCGTCCGCGTCGCCAACGTCCAGCTCCTGACCGATGCCGACGCGCGCTTCCGGCTGGAGGACCAGGGGCTGCAGGTCGCCGTCGTGCGCGTGTTCAGCGACACCGTCGAGGAGGGCCGCGTCGTCAGCCAGGACCCCGAGCCCGGCAGCGAGGTCCCGGTCGGCAGCGAGGTCACGCTGGAGATCAGCCGCGGTCCCGCAGAGCCGTCCCCGGAGCCGACACCGTCGCCCACGGACGAGCCGACGACCGAACCGACGACGGAACCGACGACCGAGCCGACGGACCAACCGACCGAGGACCAGACGCTCACGACGCCGTGAGGTGGTGGACCCGTCCGGAGGTCGACTGCCCGCAGTGCGGGGCGACGGCACCGGCGGACGCGCGCTGGTGCGGGACGTGTGGTGCGGCCCTGCGCCCCGAGACGCCCTCGCCGGCCGAGGACGACGAGCTGGGCGTCCAGCGCAGCGAGCCGCGCAGCGGCCGTGTGGCGGCCGCGGGCGTCCTCGTCCTGGTGCTCGTCGGACTCCTCGTGGGCCAGGCGACGACCGAGCCACCTGTCGTCCCCGCAGGCTTCACCTCGCGCGGTGACGGCGCACGCTCCGGGGTCGTGTCGACGACCTCCGTCCCGGCGCCGTCCGGCGTCGCGTGGCGCAGCCCGGTCGACCTCCCGCCGCTGCTGTCACCGGGCACCGACGTGCTGGGGACGACCACGGCGGCGGACGGCCGTGAGCTGCTGGTCGTGCTCGACCCCTCCCCCGACGGGCAGCGCGTCACCGCCCACGACGCCACCGACGGGGCGCTGCTCACCACGACGATGCTCCCCCTCGGCAGCCAGCCGTACGACCTGGCGCTGCGTGACGGACTGCTGGCGTACCGCGACCTCACCTCCGTCACGCTGGTCGACCTGACCACCGGGCAGCGGCGCTGGCGGGTCGAGACGCGACTGCGCGAGGACAGCACGCTCACCAGCGGCGGCGTGGTGGGGGTCCCGGCGACCGCGGACGGGATCGAGCTCGTCCTGCTGGCGGCGGACGACGGCAGCGAGCAGTGGCGCCAGCGGCTGGGCGACGCCGGCCGGGTGACGCGCGTCACGGCGTCGGGTGATCGTGTGGTGGTCACGGGTTCGACCGCACCGGGCGAACCCTTCGTCGCCGGCATCGACGCAGCGGACGGCACGGTGGTGTGGCGGCTGGCGGGGGACGACCTCCCCGAGCAGGCAGCGTTCCCGCTCGCGCCCGTCACCGTCGGTGCCGGGCGGGTGGTCGTCGCGGGAGTGGACCGCGTCCTCGTCGTCGACCTCGCCGACGGTCGCACGACCGCGACGATCACGGACGACGACAGCGTCGGCGGGCCGGCCATCGTCACCGCAGTGGGGCCGGACCTGCTCGTGCGCAGCGACGGCCTGACCAACATCGTCGGCTACGACCTGGTCACCGGGCAGCGGCGCTGGGCCTCCCCGGCCACCAGCGCCCCGGTCCTCGCACTGGAGATCCGCGACGACGTCGTGGCGGTGCGCGGCGACAGCGCGACGGTCCTGCTCGACGGCGACAGCGGGGCGGTCGTCGGCCGGGTCGGTCCGGCCGGGGGCACGTCGCGGCTCATCACGACGGACGGCGGCGGGGTCGCGCAGGTGACGGTCGACGGCGCCGTCGAGGTCGTGGGCGGCGAGGGCGTGCGGTGGCGTGTGCCGACCATCGCCGTGCACGTCCCGGACCTGTCGACCGACGCCGGTGCGGTCGCGGCGACCACGCCGGACGGGGTGCAGGTGCACGACGTGCGCTCCGGCGAGCGGCGCTGGTCGCACGCCGCCTTCGAACCGCAGCTCGTCACCGCCGGCAGCCTCACACCGCCGGCACTGCTCGCCGGGCGGGTCTTCATCGCCCCCGCCCTGACCCAACCGGCCGACCGCGGCGGCCTGCTGTCACTGTTCGCCGACACCGGGATCGTCGGCTGGGCGAGGACCGAGGACCGGGTCGCCCCGCGCGGCACCCCGGTCGTGGACCGCGACCTCGTCGTGCTGCCGGTCGGCAGCCAACTGCTCGGGTTCGACCGCGTCACCGGCCGTCGCGCGCTGGTCGTGGAGACCACGATCGCTCGCACGGACCTCGCCGCCGCCGACGGCTGGCTGGTCGCCACCGATGCCCCGCGTGACGGTGGCGACCTCTGGGTCGGGCGGCGTGCGACCCGTGACCTGGTGTTCCGTGCCCCGATCCGCACGTGCGCCCCGCCGGTGGTCCACGACGACCTCGCCATCGTCGTCAACCACCTCGGGGACATCGTCGCCCGGCGGCTGGAGGACGGCGAGCAGCCGTGGGGCGAGCGCGCCGGCGGCTCGGCGTGCCGTCCGCTCAGCATCGCCGGCGAGGTCCTCGTCGCCCTGGTCGACGACCGGGAGCTGCTCGCCGTCACGCTGGACGACGGCGAGACGGCCTGGCGGCTGGAGCTGCCGGCACACGCCGCCGGGGCGCCGGTCGTGGCCGGGGACAAGGTCCTCGTGCCGACCCTCGCCGGTGAGGTGGTGGCGTACACCGTCGACGGGACCACGCCGCCGGACGGGCCCGCGTGGCGCGTCGCCGTCGACGGGACCCCTGCCGGCGCCGTCGCGGTCGACGGCGAGACCGTGCTGGTGCTCACGCGCGAGGGCGAGCTGGTCGCGCTGCGCTGACGGGTCGGCCGGGTCAGGTGTCGCTGCGACCGCGGTCGCGGAGGCGGACCGCGGCGGCGAGGCCGAGCGCGGCAGCACCGAACACGGCCGAGCCCCCGCCCGTGGACGCGAGGTCGCGGCCGTCAGCCGGCGACGGCGCGCCACCGGTCGCGGTCCCGGCCCCCGTGTCGGCCCCACCCGACGGGTCCACGGTCGGTGCGGGCTGCGGGTCCTCGTTCGCCGCGACCTCGAGGCGCGAGGTGGGCGGCGGCTGGCTGAGGTGGTTCGCACCTGCCTCCACCTGCCAGGCGTCGCGCAGCGGCCGGAACGGCTGGAGGTCGGTCGTCGGCTCGGTCCGGGTCGTGGTGTGGAACCACTCGGCGACGATGCGCTCGGGCGTGACGTCGAGCGTCATGAACCCGTGGCGGTCGAGGTCGACGGACTTGATGTGGAGGTTCTCGGCCAGGATCGCCGCCTCGAGCGGCGCCGACGACCCCTCCGGCGCGCCCCCGAGGATCTCGTTGACGTTGTCGCTGGTGATGGACGGGGTCACGAACTCGACCCCGCGGGACCCCGTCCCGTCAGCAGGCTCGTAGCCGGTGTCGGTGACCGGGTCGTACGGGTTGCCGGCGTTGCGGGGCAGGTCGGCTGCCCAGCTGGTGTGGATGTCACCGGTCAGCACGACGACGTTGTCGATCCCGTTGGCGTCGAGCACGTCGAACACCCGGTCACGCTCGGCCTGGTAGCCGTCCCACGCGTCGGCGTTGAGCGTGTTGCCCTCCGGACGCACCACGAACTGGGGCTGGTCCTGACCGCTGGCGGTGGCGAAGCCGTCGAGGTCGGCGAGCTGCCCACCGTCCCACTGCATGAACATCACCTGCTGCCCGATGATCCGCCAGGTCGCCCCCCGGGTCTGCGACGCCACGAGCCGGTCGGCGAACCAGTTCAGCTGTGTCGCGCTGACCATCGTGCGCTCGGGGTCGTCGATCGCCGTTGCGGTGATCGTCGGGTCGAGCGCCGCCGCCACCGGCTCGTCGCGGCCCTCGAGGCGGGTGTCGAGGTAGACCAGGTCGGCCAGGTCGCCCACGGGGAAGGACCGGTAGATCGTGGCGGGGTCCTGGGTCCGGATCGGCATCCACTCGTCGTAGGCACGCTGGGCGTCGGCCTTGCGCTCGGCCCAGGGCCGGTCGTCGCCCGGCACGTCACCGTCGGCGTGGTTCTCGGCGCCGTCACGCCACGAGTCGTTCGTGGACTCGTGGTCGTCCCACGTCGTGATGAACGGGAACAGCTGGTGCAGTCGGCGCAGGTCAGGGTCCAGCTTGTAGTGCCCGTGCCGTGCGCGGTACTCGTCGAGCGTCCCCATCTCCGTCGCGGGGACGTGGTCGCGGACGCCGGCCAGCTCGGCCGGCCCGTAGCGGTCCTCGCCGTTGCCGTACTCGTAGAGGTAGTCACCGAGGTGCAGGACGACGTCGACGTCGTCCTGCTCGGCGATCACGGCGTAGCCGTTGAAGTACCCGCCGGTGTAGTT
>CAYMGL010000075.1:0-10648 GCA_964389945.1 uncultured Actinomycetota bacterium | reverse complement strand
ACTGGCGCAAGCACAACGGCATCAAGGCGGACCGCGCCGACGGCTTCGTGCTGGCGAACATGGCGTTCGAGCTGTTCCGCGAGAACGCGATCTACGTCCACGAGACCGACGGCTACCTGCTCGACCGGGTCGAGGCGAACTTCAACGACCTGTACGGGATCCTGACCTTCACCTCCGACCACGGCGTGATCTCCAACTGCGAGACGCACCACAACGGTGACTCGGGCGTCTACCCGGGCTCCGCGGCCGACGTGAACCAGGACGGCGTTGCCGAGGACGGCACGCCCAACTTCACCGCCGACACCGGGCCGCTGGAGCGCTGGTCGATCGAGATCTTCAACTGCAACACCCACCACAACGCGCTCGGGTTCTCGGGGACCGCCGGCAACTCGGTCTGGTTCCACGACAACCTCGTGCACCACAACGGGGCCGGCTACGTCACGGACTCGTTCGTGCCCAACCACCCGGGCATGCCGCAGGACCACGCGTTCCTCGAGAACAACCGCATCTTCGCGAACAACGAGAACTTCTACGTCAACGTCCAGGGCGAGGACGCGCCGTGTCAGGACCCCGTCCCGGCCAACCGTGGGCACCAGGACGGCGTCGTCTGCCCGGCGTTCCCGGTCCCGGTCGGCACGGGCGTGCTGATCGCGGGCGGCACGCACAACCTCGTCCGCGACAACCTCGTCTACGACAACTGGCGCAACGGGGTGATGCAGTTCTGGGTCCCCGCTGCGATCCGGGACGACCTGCGCCCGGCCGCCCAGACCGACACGTCCAACCACAACCACTACATCGGCAACTCGTTCGGCCTGCACCCCGACGACGTCGTCCAGCCGAACGGGCTGGACGTCTGGTGGGACGACCAGGGGATCGGCAACTGCTGGCAGGACAACACGAGCACCACGCCGGGGCCCAACCCGCTGTGGACCGTGTCGCACAACAGCGCCTACCCCGTCCTGCCCACCTGCGACATCGGCTCGGCGACGCCGCCCAACGGCGTGAAGTCGGCCCCGCTCGTCCCGTGCGCCGAGTACGACCGTGAGGACAACAACGACCCGGCCGGCTGCGACTGGTTCACCACGCAGGAGGCGCCCGAGGGTCGTGAGCCGGCTGCGGACGACGGCAGCTGGGGCGGCGACGAGACCGTCGACCCGGACGAGGGCCTCCAGGTGGCGAGCGCTGGTGCGGTCGCCGACGCCGACGCGGACGACGACGCCCTGGGTTCGCTGGCCGCGACCGGCGGTGGCGGCCTCCTCGTGCTGCTCGGCGCCGCCGCAGCCGTGGCGGGTGCCCGCGCCCGCCGCCGCGACGAGGACGAGGTGTCTGCGTGAGTTCGGCGGCCTGGCCCGTCGGCGCGCCCCGGACGGGGCGGGTCGGCGGTGCCCTGGGTCGCCTGGTCGTGGCAGGTCTGGTCGCGGCGCTGGTCGCGGCGCTCGCCGCCGCCGTCGGCGGGACGGGTGGCGGGGCCGGCGGCGACACGCCCGTGGTCACGCCCGTCTTCCCGGCGGGCACGGAGGTGCGGGACTCCGCATGGGGGAGCGTGGAGACCTTCGGGGTGGCGGGATCACGGATCCTCAGCTACCGCCACGACACCGACGTCGAGATGGTCGTGCCGTGGGACGGTCCACCAGCGGTCAGTGCGCGCCTCGGGGACGACGACGTCCACCTCGCGACCGTCACCGACGTGGCACCGACGCGCGACGGCGCGCTGGTGACGCTGCACCTGGACAACTGTCGGTTCTTCCACGAGCGGGCCATCGACATGTTCGCCGGCATCCACCTCGGGCTCGCCGACGGTGGCACGGCGCAGGTGCGGTTCGACCGCCCGCTGTTCGTCAAGTCGCCGATGCTGGCGTCGTGCCCGGACCGCACCCTGGACCGGC
Source organism: uncultured Actinomycetota bacterium (assembly GCA_964389945.1). GTDB lineage: Bacteria > Actinomycetota > Nitriliruptoria > Nitriliruptorales > Nitriliruptoraceae > JBFGFG01. The sequence continues at coordinate 8,762 of CAYMGL010000075.1, read as the reverse complement.
AGGACGACACCTGGGGCAGCTACCGCCGGGGCGGCTGAGTCACGCGGCCACGCCGACGACGCTGGCAGTCACCGCCTCGATCATGCGCTCGTGCAGCAGGCTCACCGAGTGGCCGCTGACCGGCACGATGCGGGTCACCAGCCGGTCGCCGTCCGGGACGCGCGTCGAGCCCGTGATCGGGACCGCGAGGTCGCCGGCCGCCGACAGGACCGACCACGCCGGACCGGTCCCGTCCCGCAGGTGGCGCCCGAGGGCGTCGCGCAGCTGCTCGAGCGCGTCGGAGCGCCACCGGAGCTCCTGGCCGAGGGGGTCGCCCGGGTGGGCCGTCCACGCAGCCCAGGTGCCGCGCCACGGGCTGTTGATCGTCGTGACGGAGGCGACCGGGGCGCCGTGGTGGAGCACCGCGCTGGCCGTCGCCAGGCCGCCCAGCGAGTGGCCGACCAGGTGGACCGGCCCGTCGACGGCCGCGGCGGCCGCCGCGACCTTCGCGCCGATGGCGCGGATCGACCCCTGCGGCTCGTAGCCCCACGGGCGGGCGTCGATGCCCCGTCGGGTCAGCGCGGCACAGAGGGGTTCCATGCGGTCCGTCGACGTGCCCCAGCCGGGGAGTGCGAGAGCAGTGGGCAACGTGGAACCTGGCGTGTCGGCGCTGTGGAGCGTTCGGAGCGACCGTCGGGACGGTGTGGGTATCGTGGCGCACGATGAGTGACACAGCGACCGAGACCATCACACGCCCCGACGTCGAGGAGCAGCTCGACGACGGGGACCACGACCGTTTCTCGCACTACGTGCGCAAGTCCGACCTGATGAAGGCGTACGTGGACGGCGAGGCGATCCTCGCCCTGTGCGGCAAGAAGTGGGTGCCCACGCGGGACCCGGAGCGGTTCCCGGTCTGCCCCACCTGCAAGGAGATCCGCGCCGCCGCGCTCGGCGAGTGAGGGTCCCCGTTCGACCGGCCGTGCGCGTGGCCGTGGTGCGGTGACTACGGTGCCGCGGCCCAGCCGATGAACGGGAGCACGGTGGCCGGATCCGATGACGCCAGGGTGACAGCGGCCCTCGAGCAGCTGCTGACCGACCACCCGCCCGCTGACACCCCACGCCAGGAGTTCTGGGGCGCGCAGTTCGACGCCGGCCTCGCCTGGGTGCAGTTCCCCGAGGGCCGGGGCGGCCTCGGGGTGAACCCGCGGTTCCAGGCGGTCGTCAACGACGCGATCGTGGACGCGGGTGGGTCGATCATCAACCGGCGCAACAACGTGCTCGGGATCGGCATGGGCGCCCCCGTGCTGGTCACCCACGGCAGCGACGAGCACCAGGACCGCCTGCTGCGACCGATGTTCACCTGCGAGGAGATCTGGTGCCAGCTCTTCTCGGAGCCGGGCGCCGGGTCCGACCTGGCCGGTCTGGCCACGTCGGCCGTCGAGGAGGACGGCACCTGGATCGTCAACGGCCAGAAGGTCTGGACGACCCTGGCCCACATCGCCAAGTGGGGGCTGCTGGTCACGCGCACCGACCCGGACGTGCCCAAGCACGCCGGCATGACCTACTTCCTCCTCGACATGGAGGCCGAGGGCGTCGACGTCCGACCGCTCTACCAGATCACCGGTGAGGCGGAGTTCAACGAGGTCTACCTCGACGACGTCCGCATCCCCGACGAGCACCGCATCGGCGAGGTCGGCGAGGGCTGGTCCGTCGCGATGACGACGCTCTCCAACGAGCGCGTCGCGATCGGCTCCAACATCCCCGAGCGCGGTGACGGGATGGTCAAGCACGCGGTGCGCGCCTGGCAGGAGCACGGGGGCGACGACCCGGTGGCCCGCGACGAGCTGACGAAGTACTGGATCGAGTACGAGGCGATGCGGCTGACCTCGATCCGTGCCAACGCCAACCGCAAGGCCGGCAACCCGGGGCCGGAGGGCTCGACCGGCAAGCTGCACTGGGCCGACCTGAACAAGGCCGTCACCGAGTTCGGGATGGACGTCCAGGGCGGCGAGGGGATGCTCTACCCCGACGGGTACGAGTTCTCGGCGCCGGAGGCGTCGGGGACCGCCCGGGACGAGTCGCTGGAGCAGCTCTACCTGCGGTCCCGCGCCAACTCGATCGAGGGCGGCACCAGCGAGATCATGAAGAACATCCTCGGCGAGCGCGTGCTGGGGCTGCCCGGCGAGCCGCGGGTCGACAAGAACATCCCGTGGAAGGACGTGCCCCGTGGCTGAGGTGGACTTCACCCAGACCGACGAGCAGCAGATGCTGCGCGAGCTGGCCACCAAGTGGCTGGCCGACAAGAGCGACAGCGAGCGCGTCCGCGAGCTGATGCAGACCGACACCGGGTTCGACGAGGCCGAGTGGGCCGAGCTCGCCGGGATGGGCTGGCTCGCCCTGCCGGTCCCCGAGGAGCTCGGTGGCGCCGGCATGGGCTGGGCGGAGGTCGGCGTCCTGGCCGAGGAGATGGGGCGGCGGCTGCTGTGTGCGCCGTGGCTGTCCTCGGCGGTGCTCGCCACCGCCGTCCTGCTCGAGGTCGGGGGCGACGCTGCCGACGACATGCTCGGCGCCCTGGCGTCGGGGGAGCGGCGCGCGACCCTCGCCCACCGCACCGGGGACCTCGACGTGACGCTCGACGGCGAGCACCTGTCGGGCACGGCCCGGTTCGTGCTGGACGGCGCGACCGCTGACGTGCTGCTGGTCCCGGTGGAGGGCGACGGCGGCACGACGCTCGTCGCGGTCGACGCCGCCGAGGCCAGCGCGGCGCCGATGCCCGTGCTCGACCTCACGCGCAAGCAGGCGGAGGTGTCGTTCGACGGCGCGTCCGCGACGGTGCTGTCGGACGACGCGGGTGACGCGGTCGCTCGCGCCACGACCATCGGCGCCGTCGTGCTGGCCAACGAGCAGGTCGGCGGCGCGCAGCAGGTGCTCGAGATGTCGGTCGAGTACGGCCGCAGCCGCAAGCAGTTCGGTCGCGCCATCGGTTCCTACCAGGCGCTCAAGCACCGCATGGCCGAGACCCTCAAGGAGGTCGAGGCAGCCAGGTCCGCCGCCTACCACGCGCTGCGGACGCTGGACACCGACGACGCCGACGAGACGCTCGTCAGCTCGGTGCTGGCCGTGTCCTACTGCGGCGAGGTCTACGAGCGCGCGGCTGGTCACAACATCCAGAACCACGGTGGCATCGGCTTCACGTGGGAGCACGACGCGCACCTGTACTTCAAGCGTGCGAAGACGTCGAAGCTGCTCTTCGGCGGCGGCCGCTCCTGGCGGACCCGCCTCGCCGACCACCTGGGCTTCTGACCCCCGTCGAGTGTGCGTCCCGCTGTCTGCTGGGCAGCTGGGGGCACACTCGACGGTCAGGTCGTGGCGGCGACCCGTGAGAGGAAGCGGCGGACGGCACGGCTGTAGCGGATGGGGGCGTGGTTCCAGCCCGTGACGTGGTCGGCGTCGGGGAACACCTCGAGCGTGACGAGGTCCGGTCGTGCCGCGGCGAACGCCTCCGAGGTCCAGACCGGCACGACGTCGTCCTCGCGTCCGTGCAGGACGAGCACCGGCTGTGCGAACTCGTCGGCTGCGGTGAGGTGGTCCAGGGCGTCCCAGTCGATCCGGGCACGGATCCGTGCCGCCGTCATGACGGCGGGGACGAGCAGGGTGGGCAGGCGGTTCGTGACCGCGAGGTGCTGCAGGATCCGGTGCCACGCCAGCGCAGGGCTGTCGAGCACGATGCCGGCGATCCAGGGTGCGAGCCGCGAGCGTCGCACGACCTGCGCGACCAGCCCGCCGCCGAGCGAGCACCCGGCCAGCACGACCTGCTTCGCCCCGCCGGCGAGGGCGGCCGCCACGTTGGCCTCCACGTCACGCCACTCCGTCATGCCCAGCGTCGTCACCGGTGGGGGCGCGGCCGTCCACGCATCGGTGCGGTAGCTCGCGATCAGCACCGGCAGGCCGGTGCGCAGCGCGATCTCGGCGAGTCGGAAGAGCTCGGTCCGTGAGGACGACCGCCCGTGGACCGCCACGACCCAGGTGTCGCGCGGCTCTGGCGGCAGCAGCAACCACGTCGGCAGGGTGTGGCCGCTGCTGCGGACGCCGTCGAGGCGGAGCTCCACCCCCAGGTGCTGCGCCAGCACCTGCGGGTCATCAGGCCACGCGTAGGGCGTGATCGTGGCATCGACCGGCCAGGGCGGGTCGATCTGTTCGCGTCGACGGTCGCGCAACCGGCGGCGCCGCCCGAGCAGCCGGAGCGGGTCCGTCGCGCCGCGCCGGTCCTCGTCGCTGCGGCGTTGCGCCACGCGCCGGTCCTCGCGCAGCTCCGGGAGGTCGACCTCGCCCTCGAGGAGGTGGAACGGACGCACCGCGCGGTCCGCAGCGGCGGCCCGGACGTCCAGGACCTGGACGAAGCCGTGGTCCAGCCGCAGGCCCCAGGTCCCGGGGTCGTGGGCCCGGTCGCCCGTCAGCTCCACGAGGTGGTCGTCCACGAACCGGGCACGCAGCGTCGGTTGCCGGACCCGCGGGGGTGGGGTCGACGTCAGCTCCCGTGCCGCGGCCCATGCGGCGCCCGCTGCGGCGGGCGCGGCCACCGCGGCGGTGGCGCCGGTCCATCGCAGCGCACGGCGAGCGAGGCTGGAGGTCATCCGGGCAGTGTCGCACGTGTCGGGGCCGCAGGCACCCGGAACGAGCCGCCGCGTACGGTCCGTGCCGCGACGAGGAGACGACGTGGACGACGAGCAGGTACGGGCGGCAGCACTCGCATGGGTCCTGGGCGACCCGGACCCAGGGACCCGCGCCGAGCTCGAGGCCGCACTCGAGGCGGACGACCTGGCGGCGCTGCGCGCGGCGGTGGCCCGACCGCTCTCCTTCGGGACTGCAGGGCTGCGTGGTCGGGTCGGTCCCGGCCCGGCGCGGATGAACCGGGCGACCGTGATCCGCACGACCTGGGCGCTCCTCCAGCACCTCGCCGTCGTGGCCGACGACGACGCACCGCTGTGCGTCGGCCACGACGCCCGACCGGACTCGGCCCGTTTCGCGGCCGACGTCGTGGGGGTCGCGGTCGCGGCCGGTCGTCGCGTCCTCGGCTGGGACGAACCGACACCGACACCGCTGGTCGCCTGGGCCGCCCGTGAGACGAACGCGGCCGGCGCCGTGGTCGTCACCGCGAGCCACAACCCACCGGCCGACAACGGCTACAAGGTCTACGGCACCGACGCGATCCAGATCGTGCCGCCCACCGACGAGGCCATCGCCAACCTCGTGGACCGGGCACCGGCCGCGACCGACGTCCCGAGGGTCGAGGACCCGTGGTCCCACGAGCTCGTCGAGAAGCTCGGTCGGTTCGCGCGTGGTCGGTACCTCGACCAGCTCGTGGAGCGGATCGACCCCGGTGTCGAACGGGGCCACGTGGGGATCGTCCACACCTCGATGCACGGCGTGGGCGGGGCCGTCGTCCTCCACGCGCTCGAGCGGACCGGTGTGCCGGACGTCGCGACCGTCGCCGAGCAGCACGAGCCGGACGGCACCTTCCCGACCGTCAGCTTCCCGAACCCCGAGGAGCCGGGCGCCCTCGACCTCGCGTTCTCGCTGGCCGACGAGCGGGCCGCCGACCTGGTCCTGGCCAACGACCCCGACACCGACCGGCTCGCGGTCGGCATCCGCGACGGCGCGGCGTGGCGGCGCCTGCACGGCAACGAGGTCGCGGTGCTCCTGGCCGACGACCTGCTACGTGACGGGCCCGACCGGGCCGTGGTCGCCACGAGCATCGTCACCAGCCCGTGGGTCGCGGCCGTCGCGACGCACCACGGCGCACGGCACGAGTCCACGCTGACCGGGTTCAAGTGGATCTGGCACGCGCTGCACCACCTCGAACTGGAGGGCTGGACGCCGGTGCTGGGCGCGGAGGAGGCGCTCGGGTACTCGGTCGGGACCGTCGTCCGCGACAAGGACGGCATCGGCGCCACGGTCGCGTTCGTCGACCTCGCACGCAGGCTCGCGGCGGACGGGCAGACGGTCGCCGACCGCCTCGCCGAGCTCCGGGCGCGTGACGGGGCCTGGGTCGCGGCACAGGTCTCGGCCGTTCGCGACGGTCCTGACGGTCCGGGCGAGATCGCCGCGGCGATGCAGCGCATCCGCACGGCGCAGCCCGACGACCTCGCAGGTGCGGCGGTCACCGGGTTCCGGGACCTCGCGACGGGTGCGGCGGAGCGCCCCGCGTGGCTGCCGGACAGCAATCTCGTGGAGTTCACCCTCGACGGAGGTCGCGCCCTGCTGCGGCCGAGCGGCACCGAGCCGAAGTGCAAGGCGTACGTCGACCTGGTCGTCGACGGTGACGCGGCCACGGGCCGCGCGCGGGCCGAGGAGGTCGGGCACGCGCTGCTCGCCGCCGCGGGGCTGGGCTGACGGCACCGGCCACCGGGCCGCTGCGCGGGCGTGCGCGGTGCGGTGCACTGCACGCCATGCAGATCCCACGCCGACCTCCCGTCCGTCGCCGCGCCGTGGCGGTGACCGTCCTGGCCGTCGTCCTCGCCGGCTGCCAGACGGTCGACAGCGAGGACGTCACGGCCGAACCGACCGCCTCGCCGTCGTCGGTGTCAGCACCGAGCCCGTCGCCGTCGGCCAGTCCGTCGCCAGCACCCAGCCCGAGTCCGTCACCGTCGCCCAGTCCCTCCCCGGACCCGGCCGCGCTGACGGTGGCGCTCGAGGTCGCCGGGGAGGGGTTCAGCGGTCCCGTCCACGCCTTCGCCCACGACGGCCGCACGCTGGTCGTCGAGCAGGTCGGTCGGGTCACGGACCTCGACACGGGGGACGTCTGGCTGGACCTGACCGACCGCGTCCGCTCGGGTGGTGAGCAGGGCCTGCTCGGTGTCGACGTGCACCCGGACGGCGGCCACTGGGTCGCGCACTGGACCGCCGGCGACGGCGCCACGACGCTGGCGACGTACCTCGTCGGTGCCGACGGCCGTCCCGACCCGGCCACCGAGCAGGTCGTGCTGCGGGTGCCGCAGCCGGCCGGCAACCACAACGGTGGCACGGCAATCTTCGGACCGGACGGGCGGTTCTGGCTCGCCCTCGGCGACGGCGGTGGCGCAGGGGACCGGTACGGCAACGGGCAGGACCGCTCGACGCTGCTGGGTGCCCTCCTCCGGCTCGACCTCGACGACCCGTCGGTCGCGGCCGTCCCGTCCGACAACCCGTTCGTGCAGGACGCCGACGCGGCCGACGAGATCTGGGCATACGGCCTGCGCAACCCGTACCGCGTCGCCTTCGACACCGAGCAGGTCTACATCGCCGACGTCGGCCAGAACGCCGTCGAGGAGGTCACCGTCCTCCGGCTCGACCAGGGAGGCGCCAACCTCGGCTGGCCCCGGGTCGAGGGGGACCGCTGCTTCCGCGACGGCTGTGACCTCGGCGCCTACGAACCGGCCGACGTCACCTACACGCACGGCAGCGTCGGCGGCTGCTCGGTCATCGGCGGGTACGTCTACGCCGGGGACGCGCTGCCGGCCCTGGGCGGGCACTTCCTCTACGCGGACCTCTGCGCCGGCATCCTGCGCACGGTCCGCGCCGTCGACGGCGAGGTGGTCGACCAGTTCGACCTGACCGAGCAGACCGGCGCGGTGCCGCAGGTGACCGGGATCGGCCGCGACGCCGCGGGCGAGGCGCTGCTCACGTTCGCCGACGGGCGGGTGCTGCGACTCGTGCCCGGCTGAGTCAGCCGGCCGTCCGGGCCACGAGCTCGTCGGCGTCGACCTCGCCGACCGCGTGCTCGACACCGAAGCCGAGCGGGTCGCCGCCCGACGACCGGCCGCGGGCAGGGGCGTCGACGGGACGGATGACCGACCAGCCGTCGTCGCCCTCGATGTGGACGTGCGCGGCGACGCCGCACCAACGCGTGCGGTCGACGCCGGTGAGCACGCCCTTCACGCCGCGACCCGTCCGCGAGTACTCGGCCAACGGCGTTCGCTTGATCTGGCCCTGCGCGCCGACCGTGAAGACCTCGTGGTCGTCGCTGCCGTCGGGCACGACGGTCGCGCTGACCACGACGCCCTTGCCGGTGTTCATCCCGGCGACGCCGCTCGCGGTCCGGCCCATGGCGCGGGCCTCGTCCGCGGCGAACCGGGCGACCTGGCTCTCGTCGGTCGCCAGCACGAGGTCGTCCTCGTCGCGGCACAGCAGCGCGGCGACGAGCCGTTCGCCGTCCTTGGTGCCGGCGACCTGGAGCGTCCGGACGCGGCTCTCGCTGTACTCCGCCAGCTCGGTCCGCTTGACCGTGCCCTTGTCCGACACGGTGACCAGCGTCCAGCCGTCGGCGTCGTCCAGCAGGGGGATCGCGCCGACGACGTCGCTGTCCAGCGTCAGGCTCAGCAGCTGGCTCAGGGGCACGCCACGCTTGTGCGGCTTGACGATCTCGACGTCGTGCAGGTCCACGCGGTGGCCGTCGCCGTCGGCGGTGACCAGCAGCAGGGCGTGGTCGGTGTCGGTGCGCACGACCGCAGCGAGCGGGTCCGAGACGTGCTTGTGGATCGGGGTGGTCCGCCGGCGCGCCATCGACTTGACGTACCCGCCGCGCGAGACGGTCACGGTGACCTCGCGGGCCTCGAACCCGGCGGCGGAGCCACCCTCGAGGACGTCCTCGCCGGAGTAGCCCTCGTCCACGATGCGCGACTTGCGCGGCGTGGCGTGCTCCTCCTTGATCTCCCGCAGCTCGCGGCTCAGCACGGCGTCGAGGACCTTCGGGTCGCCGAGGATCTCCTCGAGGTCGGCGATGCGGTCCTGCAGCTCCTGGTACT
>CAYMGL010000074.1:0-10678 GCA_964389945.1 uncultured Actinomycetota bacterium | reverse complement strand
GGGCCGATTGCGGACTGGCAGCTTCCGGGCGGAAATGCGTCGAAACGGACGTCATTGGTAGAGCCTCCGGTTTACACCGAGAGGGTTCGGGATGGGGCCGAAAGCTGAAGGTCCGCTATTTTATGAATCTCGCGATGATCTACCAATCAGCTAACGGCCTTTTTGGCGAACAGTCAGATGTCTGCAAAGCTTCGTCTGACAATCAAACGTCACCTATCACTCTTTATCGGCATTGCGCCTGCTACGAAGCGTAGGAAATCCGGAAACCGCCCCAGCGCTTGCCATTGAAGTAAATCGGGCAATAGGCGCTCCGCACGACATCGTAGGCTGAGCCTTTGCCCTCAAAGCGGTAGACCGCCATCATATAATCGTCCTCGCTACGAGCCGCCTTTGCGTTGAGGGCCGTCTCGTAGATCCTGCCATGGCGGCAATATTTGCCGTCGTGGATCGGGTCACCGATTGGCTCTCGGGATGATTCAGACATGTGCGTTGGCAGGAAGCCGTTCCGATCGAGACAGACCGCCGCGACGATGCGACTGTCGGAGCCGCAAATCTCGTCGAGCATCGGGCGCCAGTATTTTTGCGCCCAAGGCATAAGGTTGCTGTTGTATCGCTGCGGGCTACTCCCCGGGATGGGCCTGTATGCCTCATCGAATAGATCGGCTTCCGACAGGCTTCCGTCGGCAAGAGCGGCCTGCGTAGCACTGACGATTTCGGCCGCCGCCAGCTGCGCCTTCGACGCCATCTCGCTGTCCTCGGGCGAAAGACCTGCTTTCACCAGGACGTCAAACATTCCGCAGGCGGTCATTTCAAGCGCCTCGACCTGTTCCTGTGCGTGCTTCAACTCTTCATCATTGGCGACTGTCGCCTCTGCGAAATGCCCGAGCACGTTCACAACCTGCCCGATATGATCGGAGATGATATCGCTGACCGAGGCGATCTGCCGGTTCTGCTGGTTCACCTCGCTGACCAGCTCGCTCACGCTGCTGATCGTCGCCTCGATCCTGTCGACCGATGCCTTGGCCGCCTCGCTCGCCCGGTTGCCTTCCTCGATCTTGGATACGACCGCATCGGCCTGCAATCCCAGTGCATCCAAGGTCTTGCGGATCTCATCGGTCGCTGCCCGCGTCTCGCTCGAGAGCCCTTTCACCTCGTCCGCAACCACTGCGAAGGTCTTGCCATGTTCGCCGGCGTGCCGGGCCTCGATGGTAGCGTTGAGCGCGAGGATATTCGTGGTCTCGGCGATGTCCTCGATATCCTTCGCGCTTTTGCGGACCTGAGACATCGCAGCCGAGAAGCCGGTGACGTGCTCGGCAAGCACCTCGACCACGCCGAGCAGTTCGGTGATCTCGCGCAGCGAGACGGTAATCTGGTCCCTGCCCTGGTCGAGACGGTGGATCGCATTGTCGGATATCTCGCGCGCTTCCTCGTTCGCTTGCATCGCGCGCTTCTGATCAGCGTCGAGCGCGGAAATCGTGTCGAGCACCGTGGTGTGTTCGGCGCGCAGATTGCGGCTTGAATCTAGTACCGCCTTGATAATACCACCAATGTTCGACGCACCGAGCGAAACGCGGGCACAGTTGTCCGGCAGTTTGCTCAGGAACTTCGCTTCATCTCCCTGGACCATGGTCTTCCCCCAAAGTGTCTAGTCCGTGAAGAGAAGACAGGGCACGATCCTACCCTGTCGCAGTCTCCACTTCGGTTTCTCCCTTTGCGACCAAACCTGCGAGCCACATCAGCGCCAAGGCTGCGAACAATGATCCGAGCGCCATGAGCAGGGCCACGAGACCGAGCTTGAACCCGGCGGCGAAGAGCACCCCGGCCAGGAACGGCGCTAGCGCGGAGCCGCCCCTGCCGAAGCCGATGACAAACCCGGTAGCCGTGGCGCGCAGGGCGGTCGGGAAAGACTGCGCCACGATAGCGTAGAGCCCGACCACACCCGCATTGGTGAAGAAGCCTGCCGCAGCCGCAATCATCGACAGCCGCGCGAGGTCGCTATTGCTCTGGCCGAATATGTATACCGCAAGGGTCGAGAGCAGCATCGTCCCGACGGTCAGCAGATGGACCCGGTAGCGCAGGCTCAGCAATCCGATCACGCCGCAACCGAGGGCCCCGCCGATGCTCGCTGAAACCAGCACGCCTGCCGCCATGGACGGCTCGAAACCCATGTCGACCACGATCTTCGGAATCCATTTCAGAATGAAATAAAAGGTCATGAAATGGGCGAGATAAGCCAGCGTGAGTAGCGTCGTACGCATCCAGTAGGCGCCTGACAGAAGCGCGCCGATCCCTTGCCGTTCGGGAACAGATTGCTCGATCGAAGCAACCGGCTGGTGTCCGAGCCTCGCCATCGTCCGATTGATCTCGGCGAGATCGCCATCGCCCTTCCGGGCCGCCAGGAAGGAAATCGACTCGGGTACCGCGAACCAGACGAGCGGGACAAACAGCAGCGCCACGATGCCGCCGAAAATGAAGATGGCATGCCACGAGTAGCTGGCAAGCAGGGCGGCCGAAATCGACCCGCCGATAATGTTGCCGATGGGGTAGCCGCCGGCCATCAGGACAACACAGAACGCCCGGTTGCGGGCATTGGCGATTTCCGCGGTCGCGGCATTGGTCGCTGCAAGCATGCCGCCAAGGCCCAGACCGGTAAAGATGCGCCAGGCCGACAGGATCTCAGGTCCACTGGCGGTCGAGGCTCCGAACATTCCCGATGCCATGACCAGCAGGCAGGCAAGGATCGTGCGTCGCCGACCAATACGGTCCGCCAGCCGCCCGAACAGGATCGAGCCGAAGGCCATGCCGACCAATTCCATGGACAAGATGAAGCCGAGCGCACCGCGATCGATTCCCCAGTCCTCCGCGATCCCTGGAGAGGCAAAACTGATCGAGAGGACGTCGAACCCGTCGAGTGCGAGAAGACCGACCATGATCGCCACGATCGACCACTGGCGCCCAGTCATGGGCAGGTCGTCGAGAGGAGTGCTCGCCTTGCTCATGACGCGATCGCCTCGCTACGCTGCGATCTCCACTGCGTGGAAGGCGACCAAATCATACTGGCAACCCCACGTAGTTTTCGGCTATGGCGGTTTGAGCAGCGCGACTGGAAGCGATATAGTCCAGTTCAGCACGCTGCATCTCACGCTCGAATGCGGTGTCGTCGGGAAAACGGTGCATGAGCTTGGTCAACGACCAGCTAAATCGCTCCGACTTCCAGACCCGGGCGAGCGCCCTGCGCGAATAGTCGGCGACACAATCATTGTCGCCCTTGGTAAAATAGCCAATCAGCGCCTCGGACGCGTAATGGACGTCGCTGGCAGCGAGGTTCAGGCCCTTGGCCCCTGTAGGCGGCACGATATGCGCGCTGTCGCCGATGAGCATAAGACGCCCCTGCCGCATCGGCTCGAACACGAACGACCGTAGTGGCGCGATCGATTTTTCGATCGAGGGGCCGCGCACCATGTTCGCGGCAGCATCCGGTCCCAGCCGCTCACCTAACTCGTCCCAGAAGCGATCGTCCGACCAGGCCTCTATATCCTCATCGACCGGCACCTGGATGTAGTACCGGCTGCGCGTTTCCGATCTCATGGAGGCTAGCGCGAAGCCGTTGGCATGGTTGGCGTAGATCAGCTCTTCGTTGCACGGCGGCACGTCGGACAGGATACCGAGCCAACCGAAAGGATAGACCCGCTCATAGGACGTATTTTCAGTCGCAGCGATGGTCGGGCGAGAGACTCCATGGAATCCGTCACAGCCGCAGATAAACTCAGCATCGATCCGCGCCTCTGCCCCGCCCTTTGTTTGGTAGGTGAGATAGGGTTTGTCACCGAGGTGATCATGGATCGCGACTTCGCTAGCCTCGTAAACGACCTCAAGGCCGCGTACGGGCGCTGCCTCCATCAGGTCGCGCGTCAGTTCGGTCTGCCCGTAGACGGTCACCGACTTGCCGACGAGATCTTGGAGATCGATACGGATCAGCCGCTCGCCATCGGCAAGATTGAAGCCGCCATGCTCGAGACCCTCGGCCTTCAGGCGCGCGTCGAGGCCAACACGTTCGACAAGATCGACTGTGGTCCTCTCGAGCACACCAGCGCGAATACGCCCGAGGACGTAATCTGCAGAGACACGCTCCACGATCGCGACATCGATGCCCGCGGCGCGCAGCAAGTGCCCCAACAAGAGCCCCGATGGTCCCGCGCCAATGATCGCGACCTGTGTTTTCATTCCCATAACCTCTCCGCAACGATGCGATTTTTAGGACACATCCCCTCGCCCCCGACATGGCCATCCCAACAAATGACTTGTCAAAATCAACGATCTTAGGCAGGCAGTAAGGATGACCGATAGCACTTTGCCGATATTCTTCTTGTATGGCGAGCCGATGAAGTCGGCGGATCCCGATTTCGTCCATATCGAGAGTCTGGCGGTGCGCTCCAAACCGAGCGAATGGACCATCGCGCCGCACAAGCATGCCGACCTCAATCACGTCATTCTGATCACCAAGGGGGGCGGCACGATCCGCTATGAGAGCGAGTTGATCGAGTTCGCTTCTCCCAGACTTCTCCTCGTTCCGGCGCGGGTCGTCCACGGCTTCGACTGGTCGACCGATTCCGATGGCATGGTCCTTACGATTGCCGACGTCCATCTGTTCCAGCTGATCGAGAGATACCCTGAATTCCAGAGGCTGTTCGAAGAGCCGCGATCGATCGATCTGGGCGAGGAAGAAAGCACCGATATGGCTGCAGTCATGGCATCCATGGTCGAGGAACTGTCGTGGGCTGGTGTTGGACAATCCGCCGCAATTGAAGCGACACTGCTGATGGTCATAGTCCGCGCAATGCGGCAGCTGCACCATCACACGCGTAACCGGCCGCAGTCGATGCGACAGCTGAGCCTGGTGGCTCGCTATCGACAGCTGATCGAGCAGCGCTTCCGAATGCGCGAACCGATCGAGACCTACGCCCGCGAATTGGCGGTGAGTCTGACGACCTTGCGCGAGGCCTGTGCTGCAGCTGGCCAGACACCGACCGAGATCCGCGACCAGCGCGCAATCATCGAGGCACAGCGCATGCTCGCCTACTCGGCTGAATCGATTGCCGACATAGGCGAGCGGATCGGCATTCCGGACCCGGCCTATTTTAGCCGGTTCTTCTCGCGCAAGTGTGGCCAGTCTCCCGATGCGTGGCGGCGCTCTGTCCGCAACTCCGGCAAGCGCGCGGCCTGACGGCCTCCATTACGCAAACAAAATGCCCCCGGTAGACTGGGAGAGGTCGTCTACCGGGGGCACATCCCGCCCCAAATGGCGATCAGATCATCAGAACTTGTAGGCGACCGTCACACCGTACTGCCGCGGCGGCAGATAGGTCCCCGTGATCGTCCGGCTGGTCGAGACTGCGAAAGCACCCGAGACCACGAACTCGTTGGTCAGGTTCTTGCCCCACAGGTTCACGCTCAGATCGGTATCCGGGAAGGTATATTTGATGTTCGCGTCGAGGATCCCGTAGGAGTCCGCTGCCAGGCGCGGGTTGTTGAACTCGGTATAGAACTGGTCCCCCGTGTAGGCATAGGCCGCCGACAGGTCGAGTTCCCCGCCATTGTCAAACCGTGCGGTATAAGTGGCCCGCGCGCTCAACGTGAATTCCGGCGTATTGCGGGTACGGTTGCCCGAGAGGTCCTCGGTCCGGACCGGCAGACCGGCGAGCCCTTCCAGCGCTCCGAGCGGATCGATCGGGTTGGTGGTGATGAACTCGTCGAACGTAATGTCGTACCAGGTGCCGTTGAAATCGATCTTGAAGGAATCGCTGATATATGCGGTGCCTTCGAATTCGATCCCCAAGCCATCGGTCACCGCCGCGTTTTCGATACTCGTATCGAAGCGCGGACCGCCGGCAGTCAGGCGGGTCCGGTCGAACTGGGCGCCGTCGACCTGGTAGAGGAAGCCCGCCACGGCGAGATCGAGCCCGCCGTCGAAGTAGCTGCCCTTGAAGCCGACTTCGAAGTTCTTGATGGTCTCGGGGTCGACGAGGATCGGGGTCCCGTCGACAAGGCCGGCAGTGCCCGACTTGAAGCCTTCCGAATAGGTCGCATAGAGCAGCGTATCGCCAACGTCGAACTCGAGGCCGAATTCAGGCGTGAAGTCCGAATAGCTGCGCGAGTCGGTCCCTACCGGAAGGGTAAAGCCCGGCCCGGGAAGACGCGTCGCAACGCTGATGTCGCGGCTTTCGTGCGAATACCTGGCGCCAACCTTCGCGCGGAAGTTGTCCGTGATGTCGTAGGTCAGGTTCGCAAACAGTGCGTATGCCTCAATGTCGAGGTCGCCGAGGATCAGCACGCGGGCCGCCGGAAACAGGGCGCGGAGCGCCGGACCATCCGCAAGCGTGCGGAAATCCGGGTTCAGGCCAAGCGCTTCGAGCGGATCGGTACCGATGGTCACGTTGCTGCGAACATCATCCTGGAAGTAGTAGGCACCAACGAGCCCGCGGATCCGGCTGCCGTCGAAGAGGAGCTGGAATTCCTGCGAAAACTGTTCGTTGTCGACAATTTGCGCCTGCACGGTCGACGGGTTTGTCGTATCGATACCGTTGCGCAAGTTCGAACCGTCGAAATCCTGCAGCAGCTTGCTTTCGCCTTCGCGATAGTTGGTGATCGAGCGGAAGCTTATTACGTCGCTCATTTCCCAGTCGAAGGTGTTGGTGACGCTGACGGTTTCGAGGTCGCCAATCGGCGCTTTGTCACCGCCAATATCGCGCGAATTGGTCATCGCGTCCGGGCCGGCAAGCGAAATTAGGTTGGGAATCTGTGCGGCGAGCAGCGGGTCGAGCGTCGCATCGGCCTGCAAGGCGGCGATATCAGCTGGCAGGAAGCTCGGCCCGAGGAATTTCACGGCCTTCGAGCGCTCGTGCTCCTGATAGTACTCGACCGAAATCAGGTTCGAGACCCGGCTGCCGAAGTCGAAATTCACCTGCCCGCGAATACCCAGCTTGTTGGCATCGTCGATATCTTCGTCTGTCCGCGTGTAGGTTCCGAAGCCGTCGCGGTTCTGGTGGCGGAAGGAAATACGCGCCTGCACATTGTCACCCAGCGGGCCGGAAACTGCACCCTCGGCAATGATGTTCAGATCGTCACCGCCAACGGTGAGACGCGTGAAGCCTTCGAAATCCGTCGTCGGCTTGGCCGTAACCAGGTTGATCGAGCCGCCCGTCGCATTGCGGCCGTACAGCGTACCCTGCGGCCCGCGCAGGACTTCGACCCGCTCGAGGTCATAGAGCGATGCGAATTGCTGGGTCGGCTGTGAGACGACCGCACCGTCGACATGCAAGGCCACCGACGGATCGAGCCCCGGAAGCGAGGAGTTGAGACCGATGCCGCGGATATAAAGCTTGGCGAAGGCGAAATCATTGCCGACTTTCAGCGCCGGGACGCTGACCTGGAGGTCCTCAAGAGTGTTGATCTGCGTGTCGGCAAGGCTTTCGCTGCTGACCGCGCTAACCGAGGCAGAGACGTCCTGCAAATTCTGCTCACGCTTGTTTGCGGTGACGATGATGACATCTTCATTCGGCCGGGCGCTCGAGACCTCCTCCGCAGCACCTTCCTGGTCCTGTGCGTAGGCGACGCCTGGAACGGCCACAGCGATCGCCAGTGTCGCGCACCCGGCTGATGCCTTTGCCAAAAATCGAGATTTGCTCATTTCCACTCCCCTTGGTGTCGATATTCCGGTCCCGACGTCGCCCCCACCAACTCGTGTCGGCTACCATCAGGCAGCCCTCTTGCCGTGGAGCCGGTGCGCGGCTTCCTCGGACCGTTGAAGTCAGTGTCGGTGCTTGTCGGCTCCTCTCTTTTAGCGAGGCGACAGCGCTCGTTTTCGAGCGCCTGCCACCAAGCCTCCTCAGGCTCAAATATGTGCGCGTCGAGCTACGTGTGGAATAGAAATGTCAACAATCGACTTGGATATTTCACCAAAGGTTGAAAACGTGGAATTAACCACCCAATGGCTCGAGGTAATCCTCGGTATCAATCGTATTTCGCATAACTTCAGGGTATCTGTGGCCAAATATGCAAGGCGGAGCCATCGAGTAGCTGGCCCGTTCCAAAATTGCACTTTCGAGCGAAAAATCCAGAGCGCCGAAATTTTCCCGAAGATGGGCCGAACTCGTCGTTCCGGGAATAGCGTGAACGTGATCCCCTCGCGCCAAGAGCCACGATAGCGCGAGCTGTGCAGGAGCGATGCCGGCCTCGGCTGCAACGGCTTCAAACTGCTCGATCGCGAGGAGATTCTTTGGCCAGTTCTCGGCGCTGAAACGCGGGTGTGTCCGGCGCAAATCCTTTTCGCCAAGTGTCGCGGGGTCCTTCAATTCCCCGCCGAGAGCGCCGCGGGCGATCGGCGAAAAGGCGACGAGCGCAATGCCTAGACGCTGCGTCGTTTCGAGAACGCCCAGCTCGACATTGCGCGTCCAGAGCGAGAATTCGGTCTGCACGGCCGCCACCGGATGGACGGCATGCGCTTCCTCGATGTGCGCGGCGGACCATTCCGAAACGCCATAGCCGCCGATCTTTCCGGCCTCGACCGCGCGCACCATGGCGCCGACGCTTTCGGCAACCGGCACCTTGGGATCGAACCGGTGCATGTATAACAGATCGATATGATCGGTCTTCAACCGCTTGAGGCTTGCGTCCAGGCTTGCCTCGATCGCGGCCGGCGAGCAGTCGATACCGCGACGAGGTCCATCGACGATAATCCCGGTCTTGCTCGCGAGCAGGAATTCGTCGCGGCGGTGCATCACCGCCTCGCCGAGCAACTCCTCGTTTGCGCCCTTACCGTAAATGTTTGCCGTATCGAGATGGTCGTAGCCAAGATCGAGCGCTTCGTTGAGCAGTCGGATCTTCTGGTCGTGGGGTGGCGGATCGCCATAAGCCCACGAGAGGTTCATGCAGCCGAGACCGACCGCGCGAACCTTCCGACCGGCCAGCGCTCGCTGCATCAGCTCCAGCCGTCCTGCTGCTCGAGGCTTGCCGCAAGCTCGCCGATCACGCGATAGCAATCGAGGACCGAAGCGATCGAGCTGTTGGGTTCGCGCCCTTCGCGGATGGCAGCGACGAATTCGCGGTCCTGCAGTTCGATTCCGTTCATGCTCACATCGACATTCGAGACATCGATCTCCTCGTCGCGGCCGTTCACCAGCTCGTCGTAACGAGCGATGTATGTGCCGGTATCCCCGATGTAGCGGAAGAACGTCCCGAGCGGACCATCGTTGTTGAAAGACAGAGCAAGTGTGAGGATCTGCCCCTCGTCGGTCTTCATCTGAATCGACTGGTCCATCGCGATCCCCAGCTGAGGATGTTTCGGACCCTGAAGAATGTTCGCCTTCACGACCCTTGCGCCGGTCATATACTGAAAGATGTCGATCGTGTGGGCGGAGTGGTGCCACAACAGGTGGTCGGTCCAGCTGCGCGGTTCGCCCTTGGCGTTCTTGTTTTCCCGGCGGAAGAAGAAGGTCTCGACGTCCATCGACTGGATTGTGAACTCACCCGCGTCGATCCGTTTCTTGACCCACTGGTGGCTCGGATTGAATCGCCGCGTGTGCCCGACCATGCAGGTAAGGCCGGTTTCCTGTTGTTTGGCCACCACGGCCTGTGCGTCTGCCCAACTGTCGGCGAGCGGAATCTCGACCTGGACGTGCTTGCCCGCATCCATGCAGGCAATCGCCTGCGCGGCATGCATCTGAGTGGGCGTGCAGAGGATAACGGCATCAACATCGTCGCGCGCAAGCGCCTCGGCGAGTTCGGTCGAGCTGTGCTTGGCGCCGTACTTTTCGGCGACGGCCGCAGCCTGTTCGCCGGTACGGCTAATGATCGAGGTTATCTCGACACCGTCGATCCGCTTCAGCCCATCTAGGTGCTTTTCCCCGAATGCGCCGGCGCCGGCGAGTGCGATCCTCATACTATGCTCCAATCTTGAATGGTCCCGCCGCGGCGGCTTGCACGCCCGCGGACCATTCGCTGTCGGAGCGAAGGGCTCAGGTATGCGAGCGCATGAACCGGACGAGTTCGGTGTGTTTTTCTTCCAGCGCCTTGACCGAGTTGCGGTACTCTTCTGACCCCTCCTTGCCGATGATCAGCACCGGCCAGCGCGACTGGTGTACGCCCAGCGACCCGAACAGCGTGTCTCGCAATCCGCGAAACTGATCGAGCAAGTCTGGCGATTTGAGTGCGAGCTCCTTCTCGGCCAGGCGCGTCGCGCCCTCCATGGCTTCGCGGTACTCGTTTCGGATCCCGACATAGTCCTTGCGCCAGCCCTCCGGCTGGTCGGTAGACAGGTTCCGCAGCTTCCTTTGTGCGTCTTCCGCATGCCTGATCTGCGATTGGATCATATGTATACCCAGAATCTCCCAAGGCTCCGGCCCTTCGGGCTGGCAGCCGACCGCTGAGAATTACACTACACATACGTTAACGATTTCCCACCGGCTCGAGGACGAGGTGTCCAAGCGCCGAGTTGCTGACCGGCACATGGTAGTGACGGTGCAGCGCGCGGGTCTCGGGCCCGAGCGCGCCGCGCATGATCAGCCACATGACCAGTTCGATTCCCTCGCTGCCGGCTTCGCGCAAATATTCGATGTGCGGGATGTGCCGCAGTTCGTCGGTGGTGCCGGACAGACGGTCGAGGAAGCGGTTGTCCCACTCC
>CAYMGL010000073.1:0-10692 GCA_964389945.1 uncultured Actinomycetota bacterium | reverse complement strand
TGCTGACCAAGATGCACCACGCCGCGATCGACGGGGTGGCCGGCATCGAGCTCGCCGGTGTCGTGCTGGACCAGTCGCCCGACCCGCGGCCACGTGACCGCGGCCCGGACCTGGTGCCCGAGCCGCCGCCGCCCGCGCCGCTCATGCTGGCGCGAGGAGCACGTGGCCTGGTCCGGTTCCCGACCCGTGCCGCCCGGTGGGCCCTGAACTCGGCCAAGGAGCTGCCGGCGCTCGGTGACCTCGCGCGCATGGCGCTGCCCAGCCAGGCGCGGCAGCGCGAGACCGACGGCGGCATGGTCAGCGGCCCGACGCTGCAGGCGCCCCAGACGCCGTTCAACAAGCCGCTGACGCCGCACCGCCGCGTGGCGTGGACGGTCCTCGACCTCGAACGGGTCAAGGAGGTCAAGCGTGCCCGGGGCACGACCGTCAACGACGTCATCATGGCCATCACGGCCGGGGCGGTCCGCCGCCAGCTGCTGGAGGTCGGCGCACTGCCGGACCGGCCGCTGCAGGCGATGGTCCCGATCTCGGTCCGTTCGTCCGGCGAGCAGGGTGGCAACCGCGTGACGACGATGGTGGGGCTCGTGCCGACCCACATCGCCGAGCCGCTGGCCCGCCTCGACTGGGTGGCCGAGCAGATGCGCACCGCCAAGGAGCACGACGCGGTGCCCGCCGACGTGCTCGCCGACGTGTCGTCGATGGCCGCACCGGTCGTCGCGGCCCGCGCCGCGCGGGTCGTCACGCGTCTGCGCTGGGCCAACCGCCTCCGCCTGCCGTTCAACATGGTCATCAGCAACGTGCCCGGTCCGCGGGTGCCGCTGTACGTCGCCGGTGCGCGGGTCAAGCACATGATCCCCATCAGCGCCGTCCACGACGGCGTCGGGTTCAACGTGACGATCATCAGCCACGAGAACGACATCGACGTCGGCCTGGTCGCCGACCGCGAGATGATCGAGGACCTGTGGCACGTCGCGGGGCTGTTCGAGGAGTCCGCCAAGGAGCTCTACGAGGCAGCGGCCGGCTGACACCCGTCGGGCTGCAGCGTGATCCCGTGCGGCGCGAGCAGTCGCGCCGTCGCGCAGGTGGGCAGGCCGACGACGTTGGTCCAGCACCCGGTGAGCGCCGTGACGAGGTCGGCCCCACGGCCCTGGATGCGGAACCCGCCGGCGACGCCGAAGGGCTCCCCGGTGGCGACGTAGGCAGCGATCTGGTCCTCGGTCACGTCCGCGAACCGGACCGACGAGCCGACGACGCTCGTGCGGACCGTGGCACCAGCGGCCACGGCCACCCCGGACAGGACGGTCAGCACGCGGCCCGCGTTCGCACGCAGCATGGCGCGCGCGTCGTCGGCGTCGGTCGGTTTGCCGAGCACCGTGCCGTCGCGCACCACCTCGGTGTCGGCGCCCAGCACGACGGCCCCGTCGACCGCTCGGGCCTTGGCTGCCGCGAGACGGCGCACCAGCTCGGCCGGCTGCTCACCCGTCCGTGGCGTCTCGTCGACGTCGGCCGGGACGACGACCGGGTCCACCCCACCCGCGCGCAGCAGGTCACGTCGACGGGGCGACCCCGACGCCAGCACGAGCGTCACGATGCGGCGAGGTCCTCGACCAGTGCGCGCGCCGTGCGGCGGCAGATCTCGACGACCTCCTCGAACCCCCGACGGCCGCCGTAGTAGGGGTCGGGGACCTCGAGGTCCCCGTCGGCCGTGGGGTCCCAGTGGCGGAACAGCTCGATCCGAGCGGTGCTGTCGCCGGTCTGCATCGACTGCAGGACGCCGAGGTTGTCCCGGTCCATGGGCAGGACGAGGTCGAAGTCGCGCAGGTCGTCCGGCTCGACCTGGCGGCCGCGCGAGTCCAGCGTCAGGCCGACCGCCGCGGCGGCCTCCCGCATCCGCCGGTCGGGGAGCTCCCCGATGTGCCAGTCGCCCGTCCCGGCGGAGTCGACCTCGACGTCGATGCCGGCGTCGCTGGCCGCCTCGACGATCGCGGCCTGCGCCGTGGGCGAGCGGCAGATGTTGCCGAGACAGACGGTGAGGATGCGCATTGGTCCGACCCTAGTCACGGCTGCAGGGTGATGTCGGTGCCGAGCACCAGCGTCAGTGCGTCGCTGTCCGCACCGACCCGCAGCGTGGGCCGCACGCCCACGGTGCCGGCGATGTCGTCGGCGAGACGAGCGGCCTCCGCCTGGAGCTGCGGCGGGTGCTGCACCGTGGTCCGGCGGGCCCGTTCGGCGTTGCCCAGTCGCGGCTCCGGGTAGCCGAGCGCCATGAGCCCGTCGGCCGTCGCGGCCGCAGCACCCCCGATGCCGGCACCGTTGAGGATCACGATCCTCGTCTCGGCCCGTGGGTCGGCCGAGGTGTCGCGGTCCTGGATCGTGGTCAGGACCGACCCGTCGCGGAACGCGGCGTAGACCGTCTCGGCGTCGGCCGCCTCGAGCAGCACGTCGGCGCCGTTGATCGTCTCGGGGGTCGTGGGCACGGTCGCACGGATGACCTGGCCGGTCGCCAGCCCGCGTGCGGCGAGCGCCAGGTTCGCCAGCTCGAGCGGCCCGAGGTCCTCGTCCGCCGTGAGCGAGCGGCCCACCGCCCCGGCCGTCGGCCACGCGCGCCACGGCACGAGCAGCGTCGAGGGGGAGGCGATCCGCCCGGCGAGTGACGACAGGAACTCCTGCTGGCGCTGGATGCGCTGGAGGTCGTCGTCGATCTTGCGCACACGCACGTAGCCCAGGGCGTCCGCGCCACCCAGGACCTGGCAGCCGGCGGGGAGGTCGATGCCCGCGTCGCGGTCGTCGATCGGCTGCTCGAGGCAGACCTCGACGCCGTCCACCGCCTCGACGACGTCCACGAAGCCGCCGAAGCTGACCTCGACGACGTGGTCGATCCCGATGCCGGACGTGGCGGTGATCGTCTCGGCGAGGCAGCCGAGCCCACCGACCTGCACGGCGGTGTTGATGCGCTGGGACGACCCGTCGCACCGTTCGACCCAGAGGTCGCGCGGGAACGACAGCAGCCCGACGCGGCTGCCGTCGGCCACGAGCAGCAGGATCGTGTCGGTGCGCTCGTCGCCGAAGTCGCCGCCGGTGGTCAGGTCACGCCGCTCCTGGTCGCTGAGGTCGGCACGGCTGTCCGAGCCGACCACGAGCACGTTGGTGGTGGCCGGTGCCGGGGTCAGCCCGTCGACGGGGACGCGCTCGATGCTGTTGGAGCCGTGCAGGGCCAGCGCCACGCCGTACACGGGGGGGAGGAGCAGCAGGACGAGGACGACCGCGAGGACCCGCCGCCACACCCGTCGCTTGCCGCGTCCCCCGGTCGTCGGGGGCAGCCAGTCGGCGTCGGACATGGGCGGTTTCCGTCGGGGTGGGGTGGTCGGTGCGGGCGTGATCCTACGGCCGTCCGACAGCTGCCCACGAGCGGCGCCCGGTGGGCGTACGTTCGCACCAGGGCAGGGAGGCGTGCGTGACCGATCGCGAGGCGTTGCTGGCGACGATCCGGGCGGGCGTCATCGGCGAGGACGAGGTGGTCGTCGGCCCGTTCGGCCCGCGCCGCGTCACCTACGCCGACTACACCGCCAGCGGCCGGTCCCTGACGTTCGTCGAGGACCTCCTGCGTGACGCCGTGCTGCCCCTCTACGCCAACACGCACACCGAGTCGTCGGGCACCGGGCTGCAGACGACGCGGTTCCGCGAGGACGCGCGTGCGATCATCCGTCGCTGCACCGGTGCGGACGCGGACGACCACGTCGTGCTCTTCTGCGGCAGCGGTTCGACGGCGGCGATCGACCGCATGACCCACGTCCTGCAGCTGCGGCTCCCCGCCGACCTCGACGCCCGGCACGGGCTGTCGGACCACATCTCCGCCGACGAGCGGCCGGTCGTCTTCATCGGGCCGTTCGAGCACCACTCCAACGAACTGCCGTGGCGCGAGTCGATCGCGGACGTCGTGCCGATCCACGAGGACGCCGACGGCCACGTCGACCTCGGGGAGCTCGAGGCCCGACTCGTCGAGTTCGCGGACCGACCGCTATTGATCGGGTCGTTCTCGGCGGCCAGCAACGTCACCGGGATCATCTCCGACACGACCGCGATCAGTCGGCTCCTGCACGAGCACGGCGCGCTGTCGTTCTGGGACTTCGCCGCCGCGGCGCCGTACGTCGAGATCGACATGGACGGCCAGAGCGACGACCCGCTGGACTACAAGGACGCGGTCTTCATCTCCGCGCACAAGCTGATCGGGGGACCGGGCACCCCGGGGATCCTCGTGGCGCGCCGCGAGCTGTTCACCAACACCGTGCCGACGGTCCCGGGCGGGGGGACCGTCGCCTACGTCAACCCCGACGAGCACGTCTACCTCGACGACGTCGAGCACCGCGAGGAGGGCGGCACGCCCGACATCATCGGCTCGATCCGTGCGGGACTCGTCTTCCAGCTGAAGGAGGCGGTCGGGGTCGACGTGATCCGGGAGCTCGAGCACGACTTCGTCCACCGGGCGTTGCACCACTGGGAGGAGCACCCCAACCTCGAGGTGCTCGGCAACCACGACGCAGACCGCCTGTCGATCGTGTCGTTCGTCGTCAGGAACGGTGGACCGGGTGGCGACGGGCCGCGGCGCTACCTCCACCACAACTTCGTCGTGGCGCTGCTCAACGACCTGTTCGGCATCCAGTCCCGTGGCGGCTGCTCGTGCGCCGGCCCCTACGGACACCGGCTGCTGGGCATCGACATCGAGCGCAGCCACGAGTTCGAGCGCGAGATCACCGGCGGCTGCGAGGGCATCAAGCCCGGCTGGGTCCGGGTCAACTTCAACTACTTCATCTCCGAGGACGTCTTCCAGTTCGTCCTCGACGCGGTCGACTTCGTGGCCGAGCACGGCTGGAGGCTGCTGCCGCTCTACGAGCTGGACGCCACCACCGGGCTGTGGCTGCACCGCGACGGTCGCGCCGAGCCGCCGCTGAGCCTGTTCGACGTCAGCTACGAGGACGGGGCGCTGCACTTCCCGCACCACGAGCGCCAGCAGCTGCCCGACAGCGAGCTGCACCACTACCTCGACGACGCCCGGCGCATCGTCGAGGAGGTCGCGACGTCGTCCGTCGCCGCCACGCCCCCGACCCTCGGTGTCAGCGACGACTTCGAGACGCTGCGCTGGTTCCCGCTGCCCCACGAGGTCGCCGTCACGCGGTGACGTCGTCCAGGTGGTCGACGGCGGAGAAGTGCTGCAGCGACCAGATCGCGGCGTTGGCGATGTTGGTCGTGCGCAGCGTCGTGATGGCCGCGTGGTTCGAGCTGAAGCGCTCCCACTCCCACGGCTGCGGGTCGATCCCGAGCAGGTGCGACAGGATCACGGAGTTCGTCCCGTTGTGCGCCACGATGACGAAGCGCCGGTCGTCGTCGCGCGCGACGTCCCACAGGTGGTCCGGGTCGTCGGCGTTGCGTGCGATCCCACGTTCGCCGAGCAGCCGCTCGATCGTCGTCGTGATGCGGGTGTGGAAGTCACGGAACGGTTCGCCGTGGGGGCCTGACCACCAGGCTTCCCGGGGCTTGCCCCGCCACTCCCTGAACGTCGCGGCCACGACCTCCGCGGGGGCCCCGTGCCACTCGTCCGGCGGCTTGACCTCCCAGAGGTCGTCGTCGAACGTGACCGGCTGCTCCAGCATCTCGGCGAGCGGCTGCACGGTCTCCCTGGCCCGTGTGGCCGTGGACGCGAGCACCTCGGTCACGTCGGTCGAGACCAGCCGTGCCCCCGTCTGCAGCGCCTGTCGCCGTCCGAGCGGCGTGAGGCCGGGGTCGTTGTCGCCGCGCCCCTCCTCGTCGAGCCAGGCGGGCTGTCCGTGTCTGATCAGCAGGAGTTCCATGGGCCGGAACCTACCCCCGGCCGGGCGGCCCGCGGACGGACGACCGGTGTCGCACGGACCACCAACCCCTGTCATCGTCCGCGCTGCGCCGGGACAACAGGGGACAGATGTCCCACACCGGCCGGGACACCACGGCCACACACTGGTCGCACGGACAGGGGAGGCAGTGATGCAGCGTCGGGTGGCCACCGCAGCGCCCCTCGTCGACCACCTGCGACGGTCGCTGGTCGTCACCCTCCTCGCGTCGCTCCTGGTCGCACTGGTCCCCGTCGCCGCCGACTCGGACGAGCCGGCGCTGCTGGGGCCGCGCCTGCAGGAGGCGATCGCGACCGATCCGCTCGGCACCCACACCGCCGCGGTCGCCCTCGACGACCTCCTCGACCCGGTGACCGAGCTGGCGTTCGCGACCCTCGGGCTCGACCACGTCGGCTTCGACAACTTCCCCGTCGCCGTCGTGCGCGGTCCCAGCACCGCGCTGGAGGCGCTGCAGTCCGTGCCGGGTGTGCGCTCGGTGTGGCTCGACCACCGTCTGGAACAGGTCCTCGCCGAGTCCCGCGTCGTCATGGGCGTGGACACGGTGCAGGCGGACCTGGGCTACGACGGGTCCGGCGTCGGCATCGCCGTCATCGACTCCGGCATCGAGGCGACGCACGCAGACCTCGAGTTCGGCACCAAGACGGTCCAGAACGTCGAGATCGTCGGTGCGCAGGGCCCCGAGTACGACGGCCCCCTGACTGCGCTGGCGGTCCCGGTCGAGAACGTGCCCGACACCGACAACCTCACCGGGCACGGCACGCACGTCGCCGGGATCGCGGCCGGCAACGGCGCCCGGTCCGGCGGCCGCCTGCGTGGCGTCGCGTCCGGCGCGGACCTGGTCGGCATCGGCGCGGGCGAGGTCTACCTCGTCACCACGCTGGCGGCCTACGACTGGCTGCTGTCGAACAGGGACGAGTACGGCGTCCGCGTCCTGAACAACTCGTGGGCCGACGGCTCGATCCCCTACGACCCGGCCCACCCGCTCAACCTCGCGTCGAGGGCCGCCTACGACGCCGGCATCGTCGTCGTGCAGGCGGCCGGCAACGACGGCCAGGCCAGCGGCGACGTCTACAACCGCTACGCCGCGCCCGACTGGGTGCTCGGCGTCGGCGGGGTCGACAAGCTCGGACGGCTCGCCGACTACAGCTCCCGCGGCACCGCCGAGCGTCACGCCGACGTGGTGGCCGTCGGCTCCTACATCGCGTCGACGATGGCCACGACGGGTGTCAGCGGGGTGGGCGGTCAGCTGCCCTTCGACGCGACCGACCCGGCGGACCCGCGCTTCCTCCCAGCCGACGAGGTGCCGTACTACACCTACAAGGCGGGCACCTCGATGGCTGCCCCGCACGTCGCCGGCATCGCTGCGCTGGTCCTCCAGGCCGAGCCGACGCTCAGCCCGCGCCAGGTCATGGACGCGATCATCGCGTCCGCCACGCCGGTCCCGGGCTGCGCCGTCGTCGACTGCGGGCACGGCCTCGTCAACGCCGTCGCCGCCATCGCGGCGGCGCGGGACCTCGCTGCGCCGCCACTCGCGGCCCCGACCGCCGCGCTGAGCGCGACGCCGCCCGTCGGCGAGGCACCGCTCGCCGTGACGCTGGACGCCAGCGGGTCCGCCGACGCGGACGGCGAGGTCGTCAGCTACGAGTGGGACGTCACCTCCGACGGCACGGTCGACGCCACGACCGCCACGCCGACCTTGACGCACACCTACGGCGCCGGCCGCCACACGGCCTCGGTGACCGTGGTCGACGACGACGGGCTGCGTTCGCTGCCGGTCAGCGTCGAGGTCGTGGCCTCCGACGCCCCGGAGGCCGCCGCGGACGTGCCGGAGCGCGCGAAGGACGACGAGGTCGTCACGATCGACGCGAGCGCGTCGTCGGACCCCGACGGGACGGTCGTGTCCTACACCTTCGACCTCGGGGACGGCACCGTGGTCGAGCAGTCCTCCCCGGTCCTCCAGCACGCGTGGGACGTCGAGCGCCCCACGCGCTTCACCTGGGTCGTCACGGTCACCGACGACGCCGGGATCACCGACACCGTCGCGGGCACGACCAAGGTGACGCCGAGCGGCCGCTACTGAGCCAGGACCGCCAGCGGGAGGTCGAGCGAGACCACCCAGTTCGGCGCGTCCACCACCTCGCGGATGCGCAGGTCGCCGATGACGCTGCACAGCATGTAGGCGTCGACCGCGTCGAGGGTGTGCTCGGTGACGAGCCAGTCGACCATCGCCCGGGTGGCGTCGCGCGTCGCCACCAGCAGGTCGTCGGCGACCCCGAGCGTCGCGTGTCGCGCGCCGGCGGGCGTCGCCTCGGCAGGGATCGTGAGGTGGGGGAGCGGTGCCGCCGTGCCGCGTTCGAGGTCGAGACGCAGGCGGACCGTGGCCGGTGTCTCGACCGCCGTCCCGCAGACCTCGCCGTCGCCCTGCACGGCGTGGGCGTCGCCGGCCGACAGCAGGGCACCGTCGACCGCGACCGGCAGCCGCAGGGTGGCGCCCGGTCGCACGTCACGGCAGTCGAGGTTGCCGCCGGTGGGCAACGGGGGGATGGTGCCGTGCGCGCCGGGTGTGGCCGGGGCGACGCCGATGGTCCCGATGAACGGGCGGTGCGGCAGTGCGATGCCGGTGCTGCCGAACAGGACCTCGTCGGACGTGATCCGCGACAGCGCCAGGTGTGCGTCGGGGAAGTCGTCGGCCAGCAGCCCGAAGCCCGGGATGACGGCGGTCCAACCCCAGTCGGCGGTGTCGACGGCCTCGATGCGGACGAGGAGCGTGTCGCCGGCTCGAGCGCCCTCGACCGCGACGGGCCCGGTGAGCGGGTTCGCACGGTCCGCGTCGAGGTCGGTCACGTCCTCGGTCACCGAGGCGTCGTCCAACTGCCCGTCCGAGGCGTCGCGGAGCCGCAGCTCGACCACGGCCCCCGGCTCGACGGTCAGCGCGGGCGGCACGGCGCGGTCCCACGCGTAGGACGGGCGCCCGTCGCCGAGGGTGTGCACCTGCCGCTCCTCCGGGGATCGGCACCGACCCTAGGACCGAGCCGGGTGCAGTTCCGTGAACCTGCCGCCGCACCGGGTGCGACATCGCTGGCCACACGTCGCACCTGCACCCACTCGCACGGACGGCCGGCGGGGATGCACCCGGTCCGATCGGTGTGTCACCACAGGCCGAGGACGCCCGGGTTCATCACGCCCGCCGAGTCGAGCTCGCGCTTGACCGCAGCCAGTGACCGGCGGTGCAGGTCGGGGACCTGTCGGCCGTACCACGGGGCGTGGTCGCGCCCGACGGCGTGGTGGTGGGTGATCGTGCCGCCGGCGGCGAGGATCGCGTCGGACGCCGCAGCCTTGACCGCATCCCACTGCGCCACCTCGTCGCCACGCCGCCCGGGCGCCAGCACCGTGAAGTACGGGGCGCAGCCGTCCGCGTAGGCATGGGTCACGCGCGTGGTCACGACGGCCGCGCCGCACACGTCCTCGGCCGCGTCCCGCGCGGCGGCGGCGACGTCGTCGACCAGGTCGTGGACCCGGTCCCAGGTCGTGGCCGTCTCGAACGTCTCGACGACCACGCCCAGCCGCACGAGGGCATCGCGGAGGTACGGCGCGTGCAGGAACGCGGCGCGCCACTCGCCGCTGCCGCCGGACGCTGCACCGGTCCGGTCACCCTCGCGCTCGTGCGGCCCGTCGGTCACCGACCCGCCGTGGTCACGGCACAGCTCGACCGTGCGCGCCAGCACGGGCCCGAGCGGGTGGTCGGCACCCTCGAAGCCCAGCGCGAGGACGGCCGAGCTGCCGTCGCCGGCACCGTTGAGCTGCGCCTCAGCCGGGTCCAGCAGTCGGGCGTTCGCGGGTCGCAGTCCGGCCTGGGTCACGGCCCGCAGCGCATGGAGCCCGGCGTGCAGGTCCGGGAAGGCAACCGTCGCCGATGCGCGGAACGTCGGCCGTCGCTGCACCCGCACCCACGCACCGGTGATGACGCCGAACGAGCCCTCGGACCCCAGCAGCAGACGGTCGGGGGAGGGACCGGCGCCGCTCGCGGGCAGTCGTCGGGACGACCAGCGGCCCGCCGGGGTCACCGCGTCGACGGCCTCGACCAGGTCGTCCACGTGCGTCGGCCCCGTCGCGAAGTGCCCGCCGGCGCGGGTCGCCACCCAGCCACCGAGCGTCGAGAACTCCCACGACTGGGGGAAGAACCGCAGCGTGAGGCCGTACGGCCGCAGTGCGTCGTTGATCGCGGGGCCGTAGGTGCCGCCGCGCACGTGTGCCGCCAGCGACACCGGGTCCACCTCGTCGACACCGGCCAGGCCCTCGAGGTCGAGCGCCACGACCGGTTGCCCGACCGGCGTCGTCACGCCACCGACGACGGACGTCCCACCGCCGAAGGGCACGCAGGCGACACCTGCCTCGTCCGCCCAGGCGAGCAGCCGCTCGACGTCGTCGGTGGACCGGGGACGCGCCACGGCCTCGACGTACGCCGGGAGGTCACCGTGCAGCGCGCGGACGACGTCGCGGTACGCGTTGCCGCGGGAGTGTCGGACGCGGTCCACCGGATCAGTGTCCAGGAGGTCGGCCAGCGTGGCCGGGACCTGCAGCGTCGCGGCCGGTGGCAGCGTGGCGGGGTCACGCACGGCGACGGGCGTCGGCACGTCGTTGCCGAGCCGGTCGGCGACCAGGGCCGCGAGCCCCTCCAGGGCATCGCCCCGGAGGTGGCGGTCCTCGTCGCCCCATCCCCACCACGATCGCATCCGTGCACCAAGCCGTCGACGTCGCGCGCACCCTACGGTCCTGCCGTCACCGACCCGGAGCAGGACGTGCAGACCTC
>CAYMGL010000072.1:0-10890 GCA_964389945.1 uncultured Actinomycetota bacterium | reverse complement strand
ACTGGCAGTGGAGTGGCGAGGGGTGGCTCGGCGACCTCGGCTTCTACGACTTCGCGGGCTCCACGCTCGTGCACATGACCGGTGGTGTCGCCGCCCTCGTCGGCGCGCTCATCCTCGGCCCCCGCATCGGCAAGTACGGCAAGGACGGCAAGGCTCGCGCCATCCCGGGCCACAACGTCCCGTTCGTGGTCTTCGGCGTGTTCATCCTGTGGTTCGGCTGGTTCGGCTTCAACGGTGGGTCCACCCTCGGTGCGACCGGCCAGGCGGACGCGATCGGCAACATCCTCCTCACCACCAACATCGCGGCCGGTGCGGGTGGCCTCACCGCCGGCATCGTCATCTGGCTCCTGAACGGCAAGTTCGACCCGACGATGGCCGGCAACGGCGTCCTCGCAGGTCTGGTCGGCATCACCGCCGGTCCCGACTTCGCCTCCGGTCCCGCGGCCCTGCTGGTCGGCATCATCTGCGGCACGGCAGTCGTCTTCGCGGTCAAGGGCTTCGACGCCATCAAGATCGACGACCCGGTCGGCGCCATCTCCGTCCACGGCGTGTGCGGCATCATCGGCACGCTCGCGGTCCCGTTCTACCCGGGTGCTGCCGACGCCGGCATCACGCTCGGCACACAGCTGATCGGCGTCGTCTCCGTCGCGGCCTTCGTCGCGGTGACGTCCGGCGCACTGTTCTTCGTCCTGAAGAGCGTCGGCATGCTGCGCGTCTCCGAGGAGGAGGAGGTCGGCGGTCTCGACGTCGCGGAGCACGGCCTGGAGGCCTACCCGGCCCCGGGCATGGCGGGTGTCCCGTCACGCACGTCCTAGCCAGTCATCGACTGGGTCGACCCGGGGCTCGCCCAGCAACGGGTTGACCCACGCGGAGGCCGACGTCGTCGGTCGTCGGTCTCCGCACTCCTTGTGGACCTCGGTCCACACCACCGACGCACCGACGCCCGTCCCGGTCTCCCGCCCGGGGCGGGCGTCGGTCGTCGGTGGCAGGTGCGACCGGCAACGGGGACGTAGGCTCGTCGCCCGATCCGCGACGGGAACGCAGGAGCAGCGGTGGACAAGCAGCAGGAGTACGTGCTCAGGACCGTCGAGGAGCGCGACATCCGGTTCATCCGGTTGTGGTTCACCGACGTGCTCGGGTTCCTCAAGTCCGTCGCGATCACGGCGGCGGAGCTCGAGTCGGCCTTCGCCGACGGCGTGACGTTCGACGGGTCGGCCATCGACGGCTTCGCCCGCGTGCACGAGGCCGACATGGTCGCGCGGCCCGACGCCGCCACGTTCCAGGTCCTGCCCTGGCGGCCGCAGGACGGTCGCGGCGTGGCCAGGATGTTCTGCGACATCGTCACGCCGGACGGGGAACCGTTCGCTGCCGACCCCCGGCAGGTCCTGCGCCGTCAGCTCGACCGTGCCGCGGAGCTCGGCTTCCAGGTCGAGGTCAAGCCGGAGATGGAGTTCTTCCTCTTCGCAGGCCCCAAGGACCCGACGCCGCTCGACGAGGGCTCGTACTTCGACATGACGCCGCTCGACGTCCAGCAGGACTTCCGCCGGCAGGCGATCGACCTGCTCGAGCGCACGGGCATCAGCGTCGAGTACAGCCACCACGAGGTCGCGCCGAGCCAGCACGAGATCGACCTGCGCGCCACCGACGCGCTCACCATGGCCGACAACCTCATGACGTTCCGGCTGGTCGTCAAGGAGGTGGCGCTGTCGCGCGGTGTCTACGCCTCCTTCATGCCCAAGCCGATCGAGGGGCAGTGGGGCAGTGCGATGCACCTCTACCTGAGCCTCTTCCACGAGGACGACAACGCCTTCGTGGACGCCGACGACGCCGACGGCCTGTCGGCGACGGCCAAGCAGTTCGTCGCGGGCCTCCTGCGCCACGCGCCGGAGACCACGGCGATCACCAACCAGTGGGTGAACTCGTACAAGCGGCTGGTCCCGGGCTTCGAGGCACCGACCCACATCGGCTGGGGCACGCAGAACCGCTCGGCGCTGATCCGGGTCCCCGCGAGCACCTCGGGGTCGGGCCGGATCGAGTACCGCGCCCCGGACCCGGCGACCAACCCCTACCTCTGCTTCGCCGTGCTCGTCGCGGCCGGGATCGCGGGTGTCGAGGGCGGCTACGAGCTGCCCGGCGAGACCAACGACAACGTCTACGAGCTGTCCGACGAGGAGGCGGCGGCGGCCGACATCCGCTCGCTGCCGCGTGACCTCGGTGACGCCCTGCGCCACATGGAGCAGAGCGAGCTCGTGGCGGACGTGCTCGGGGAGCACCTGTTCCGCTACTTCATCGCCAACAAGCGGCGGGAGTGGTCGGCCTACACCGACCACGTGACCAGGTTCGAGCTCGACCGATACCTGCCGCTTCTGTGATCCACCCACGCGTGCTCGCGGTGGCGGTCGTCGGACTGGTGGTGACACTGGCCGGCACGCTGCTGGCGCGGTGGGACACCGCCAACGACGTCCAGGAACGGTTCGACGAGCGAGCCGACCGCGTGGCGGCCGTGGTGGTCCTCGAGCTGGAGCGCTACCGCAGCGCGTCGCGGGCGGCCGCGGCACTGCGCGCGGACGAGCCGACGCTCGACGAGTGGAACGTGCGGGTCGAGCGGCTCGGGATCGCGGAGGACCTCGCCTCGGTCTACTCGGTCGCGTCCACCACGCTCGGCACGACGGACGGCGAGCCCACGCTCGTGATCGACCTCGTCGCGCCGGTCGACCCCAACCGTGCCGCGCTGGGGCTGGACGTCCTCGGCGTCGCGCCCGCCGCGCCGGCGGCACGACGTGCGCTCGAGGACGAGCTCGTCTCGCTGTCCGAGGCGCTCACGCTCGTGCAGGAACCGGGGGACCAGACGGGCCTGGTCGTCTACGCCCCGTGGTACGCCGACGACGGCAGCGTCGGTGGCGTGACCGACATCGTGTTCCGCGGTCAGGACCTGCTCGACGCCCTGACGTCCGAGCTCGGTGACGTCGCCGTGCGGCTGGTCGACGTCGAGAACCCGGCCGGCCCGCGGGAGATCGGCCGGCTCGTCCCCGCGGCCGGGACCGACGACGACCTCACGGCGTCGCGGCGGATCGAGCCCCTCGGCCAGACCTGGGACGTCGAGGTCACCGCGGCCACGGGGTTCGTGTCGACCACGGAGCGGTTCGGGACGCTGCTCACGTTCCTCGGACTGGCCGCGATCACCGCGCTCATCGCGCTGCTCGTCCACGTCATGCAGCGGCGGGAGGAGCACGCCCGGGCGGAGGTGGCGGCGCGGACGGCCGAACTGGTGGCCGCCAACGAGGAGCTGGCCCGTGCCGTGCGGGCGAAGGACGAGTTCCTCGCCGTCGTCACCCACGAGTTCCGGACCCCGATCACGGTGATCCGCGGGTTCGCCGAGACGGCCGCCAGCGGCCGTGCCGGGGACCTGCCCGCTGCCACCAGGCGCTTCCTCGACCGCATCGACCGCCACGCGCGCCGACTCCACGCCCTGATGGACAACGTGCTCACGACGGCGCAGCTGCAGGCCGGCGAGCTGACGATCGAGCCGGAGGTGGTCGACTGCGGGGTGCTCGTCGCCGCAGTGGTGGCCCAGCACCAGCACGTCCACGAGCTCGACGTCGACGTCGACGACGACCTCCTCGCCGACGTGGACCCGGCGCACCTCGTACGCATCCTCGACGCGCTGCTGTCCAACGCCCACAAGTACGGGCGGCCACCGGTCACGGTCGCCGGGCGACGGGTCGGCGACCAGGTCCTGCTCGTCGTCGAGGACGAGGGCGACGGCGTGCCGGCGGACGTCGTGCCGCGCATGTTCACCGCCTTCGAGCAGGCCGACCACGGCGACATGCGTCGCTCGCAGGGCGTCGGGCTCGGTCTGGCCGTCGTGCGGCGGTTGTGCGAGCTGATGGGCGGCACCGTGGACCTCGCGGACCGTCCGGGTGGGGCCCGCTTCGAGGTGCGCCTGCCCGCGGCCGACGCGCTGGCGGGGGACGCACCGTCGGTAGCCTCCAGCTCGACGGCGACCGACGAGGGCTGATGCACTGGCGCGAGGGCTACGTGCCGGGTGGCGCGACCCGCTTCTGGGTCCGCGAGGCCGGTCGCGGCGACGACGTCGTCATGCTGCTGCACGGGTTCCCGCTGGACGGTTCCAGCTGGGAGGCGGTCGCGGCGCCGCTCGTCGAGGCGGGCTGGCGGGTCGTGGCGCCGGACGTCAAGGGCGTGGGACGGACCGTCGCGGCCGACGAGGACTACGACCCGCAGACCCTCGGGGACGAGATCAGTCAGCTGATCCGCAACCTCCACGTCCGCAAGGCCCTGCTCGTCGGGCACGACTGGGGCGGTGCGGTTGCCCTGGCGACGGCCTTCCGGCACCCCGGTCGGGTGAGTGGCGTCGTGATGGCCGCAGCGCCCTACCGCCAGCTCGACCTGCGCCATGCCTGGCACATCGCGCTCGCGAACCTGCCCGTCCTGCCGGAGCTGGCGTTCCGCACGCTGCCGCGCCCGC
Organism: uncultured Actinomycetota bacterium; assembly: GCA_964389945.1. Classification (GTDB taxonomy): domain Bacteria; phylum Actinomycetota; class Nitriliruptoria; order Nitriliruptorales; family Nitriliruptoraceae; genus JBFGFG01. The sequence goes on along the minus strand of CAYMGL010000072.1, from coordinate 6,404 downwards.
TCGTCGCGACGGCGCTGAAGCTGCAGACGCGGCAGCGCGGCGCGGTCGACGCCGCCGCGATCGACGCCGCAACCGCGGCGGTCACCGCGGATCCCGGCGGCTGGCTGCAGTACTACCGCACCCTGTCGCGCGGGGCGATCCGGGAGTGGCTCGTCCGCCGCGCCCGACACCGCGTGTCGGTGCTGCGCGACCCCCGCCGCCCCAACGCCCTGCGGGTGCCGGCGACCGTCGTCTGGGGCGCGCGGGACCCGGTGTTCCCGCTGCACATCGGGCGCCGGGTGGCACGGGACCTCGGGGTCGACCTGGAGGTGCTCGCCGACGTCGGGCACCACCTGCAGCTCGAGGCACCGGCCGCGCTGGCCCGGGCGATCCACGCCTTCGCGCTCGACAACCACCTGTTCGAGGGCGTCACCGAGGTGGCGGGATGAGTGACCTGCGCGTGGCGATCCTCCTCTTCGACGGGGTCGAGGAGCTGGACTGGGCCGGTCCCTGGGAGGTGCTGACGATGTGGGCCGCACTGGCCCGCCGTGGGGACGGGCCCACCGTCTCGGTCGGCCTGTACGGCGACACCGTCGGCCCGATCACCTGTGCCAAGGGCGCCCGGGTCCTGGCGGACCAGACCTGGGACGAGCTCGAGACCGCCCCCGACGTCGTGGTGGTCCCCGGTGGCCGCGGGACCCGAACGCTGGTCGAGGACGCTGCGCTGCTGGCCCGGCTGCGGTCGCTGCACGAGGACGGCGCCCTGCTCGCGAGCGTGTGCACCGGCTCGCTGCTGCTCGCCGCTGCCGGCCTGCTGGAGAACCGGCCGGCCACGACCCACCACGGCGCGCTCAACGAGCTGCAGGGGCTGGACGGCTCGTGCGAGGTGCGACGCGACGTGCGGTACGTCGACGACGGCGACGTCATCACGTCCGCCGGGGTGTCGGCCGGCATCGACATGGCCCTGCACCTGGTGGACCGCTTCGCCGGCACCGAGCGGGCCCGCGCCGTCCGACGTGCCGTGCAGTACGACCCGGACCCGCCGGTGTGACGCGTCCGGATGCGGTCCTGTTCGACTGCGACGGCACGCTGCTCGACAGCGAGACCGTCACGATCGACGCGATGCGGCGCGTCCTCGACGAGCTCGGCCACACGCTGGCCGAGGAGGACGTCGCCCGGATGGTGGGCCACCCGTGGCCACGCACGCGTGCGCTGTTCACCGAGCTGTACGGGATGGGGCCCGACGAGCTGGCCGAGTACGAGCGACGGATGCGGCGGGACGGCGGCCTCGCGCTCGACGATCCCGCGCTGGTCTTCGACGACGTCGTCGAGGTGCTGGACGCGCTGGACGCGGCGGCGGTCCCGCTGGCCGTCGTCACGTCGTCCGGTCGCGAGCACCTCGCCCGGGTCCTCGAGCTGGCGCCGCTGCGTGATCGCTTCGCCGTCCGCGTCGCCCGGGAGGACGTGCCCGAGCACAAGCCGTCGCCGGTCCCGTACCTGACCGCGCTGGCACAGCTGCGCGACGCGACGGGCCGGCCACTCGAGGCCGTCACCGTCGTCGAGGACAGCCACGCGGGGGTCGCTGCCGGCATCGCGGCCGGGGCGTGGACGGTCGCCGTGGACCGCGGCGCCGGGCTGCACGACCTCGGTCACGCCGACCGCGTCGTGACGCGGCTGCACGTCGACGACCTCGTGCCGTGATTCTCAGCGCGGGCTCAGCAGGCGACGGCATGCTGCGCGCATGAACAGGATCCTGGTCGTCGACGACGAGCGCGCGGTGCGTGACGCGCTCGACCGCGCCCTGCGGCTGTCCGGGTACGAGGTGGTGCTCGCGGAGCACGGGCTCGACGCGCTGGCACGGGTCGGCACGGACGCGCCCGACGCCATCGTGCTGGACGTCACGATGCCCGGCGTGGACGGCCTCGGCGTCGCACGCCGCCTGCGCGACGACGGTGACCGCACCCCGATCCTCATGCTGACGGCGCGTGACGCGGTCGACGACCGCGTCGCCGGGCTCGATGCCGGCGCCGACGACTACCTCGTCAAGCCGTTCGCGCTCGAGGAGCTCCTGGCGCGGCTGCGGGCCCTGCTGCGGCGCACGACGCAGGACGAGCCGACCGACGAGGTCCTGCGGTTCGCCGACGTCACGCTGGACCCGGCCACACGGCTGGTCCACCGCGGTGACCGGCGGATCGAGCTGACCAACACCGAGTTCCTGCTCCTGGAGCTCTTCCTCGCCAACCCACGGGTCGTGCTCGAGCGCGACGTGATCCTCGACCGTGTCTGGGGGTTCGACTCGGGTACCTCCAGCAACGCGCTGGAGGTGTACGTGGGCTACCTGCGCCGCAAGCTCGAGGCCGAGGGGGAGGCCCGTCTGCTGCAGACGGTGCGGGGGGTCGGCTACCAGCTGCTGGTGCCGACGTGAGCCTGCGCGCGCGGATCGCGGTCACCGCCGCCGTCGCCGTCGCGGCGGCGGTGCTCGTGCTGTCGGTGGTCGTGTACGGCGCGACGGCACGACGGCTCGACGGGCAGGTCGACGGCGAGCTGGACCAGGCGGCCCGGACGATCCTCGACCTCGCCGCCGGCGACGGGGACGTCCGCGACCGCATCGAGCAGTTCGCCCGGCTGCGGGACCGACCACGCAACGACCGGCCCGGCGGCCGACCCCCGGGCGACGACCGGTTCCTGGGGCCCTTCGACGTCGGCGTCGTCCAGGCGGTGGCACCGGACGGGAACGTCCGCACGATCGGCGCCGTCGAGCTCCCGGTCGGCGACGAGGTCCTGGCCCTCGCCGACGGCGCGAGCAGGCAGCCGGTCCGGACGACCGAGACCGTCGACGGTGTCACCCTGCGCGTGCTCGCGGTCAGCGCCGGTGACGTCGGCGCACTCCAGCTCGGGGTCCCGGTGACGGCCCAGGAACGCGCGCTCGAGGCGCTGCGCCGCCAGCTCCTGCTGGCCGGGGTCCTCGGCGTCGGGCTCGCCGGGCTGCTCGGTGCGCTCGTCGCCAACCGTGCGGTCCGGCCCGTGCGGCGCCTCACGGATGCTGCCGAGGAGGTCGGTCGCACCCAGGAGCTCGACACGCGCATCGACGTCGTCGGCGACGACGAGCTGGCGCGGCTCGCCGGGGCCTTCAACGGGATGCTCGCCAGCCTCGAGCGTGCCCGCACCGCCCAGCAGGAGCTCGTGGCCGACGCCTCGCACGAGCTGCGCACCCCGCTGACCAGCCTGCGCACGAACATCGAGGTCCTGGAACGTGCCGGCGCGCTGCCACCCGACGAGCGGGCCGCGCTGCTGCGGGACGTGCGCGCACAGCTCGAGGAGTTCGGTCGGCTGGTCGACGGGCTGGTCGAGCTCGCGCGGGGGGACCGGCCCGCACGGGCACCGACGCCCGTCGTCCTGCGCGACGTCGTCGACGAGGTCGTCGACCGGGCGGCCGTCTTCGCGCCCGACGCGACGCTGCGCGTCGAGGCCGACGACTCGGTCGTGGTCGCCGAACGCGACCGCCTGGAGCGTGCCGTCGCCAACATGGTCGACAACGCCGTCAAGCACGGCGGCGGCGACGTCGTGGTCACGGTCGCCGACGGCACCGTCGCGGTGCGCGACCGGGGGCCCGGGTTCGCCGACGGGGACGCGGCACGGGTCTTCGACCGGTTCTACCGGGCGCCGTCCGCCCGCGGCCTGCCGGGATCGGGGCTCGGGCTGTCGATCGTCGCCCAGGTCGCCGAGTCGCACGGCGGGACGTACGCCGCCCGGACCCGTCGCGAGGGTGGCGCCGAGGTCCGGCTCAGCCTGCCGACGGCCTGATCGCTGCCCGGACGCCGTCCGGACGGGGGGAGGGGTCGCGGGACCCGACGTCGAAGTCCACGACCAGCCGTCTCCCGGAGCTCGTCGTGCGTACCGCCCTCGCCCTCACCGCCGTCCTCGCGCTCGGTGGTCTCGCCGCCGCGCCGGTGGTCACCGCCCCCGCCCCCGTGGCCGCCGGAGCAGGCTTCGTCGAGGTGAGGTTCGAGCACGCGGTCACGCAGGCAGACCGCGACGCGCTCGACGCCGCGGGAGCGACCGCCGTGACCGTGACGGGCCCGCGCAGCTACCGGGCTGCCCTGCCAGCAGGGGCGACCGTGGCCGGCGGGACCGTGGTGCCGCTCGACGCCACCACCAAGCTCGATGGCGCCCTCGACCGCACCGCCCCGGCCGGGGCCGTCGCCGTGCGCACGACCGCGGCGGCGGCGCCAGCGGTGACCGGGCTGGTCGGCGACCTCGCCGGCCGGCTGCTCGGCACGACCGACGTCCCGGGCAGCGACGGCCTCGTCGAGGTGGTCGCCGTCCTCGACGGCGTCGCCGCCGCCCAGCTCGCGGCGTCCCCGGCCGTCGCCTACGTCGGCCCCGCGCCGGCAGCGATCGTCCCCGAGGGCGAGCGCACCAACGCGGTCCTCGCACGGCTCGTCTCGTCGGGTTCTGACGCTGTGTTCGGACCCGATCCGGTGTTCACACCGACGTACGAGGAGTGGCTCGCCGAGGTCGGCCTGGACGGGTCCGGCGTGGTCGTGGCCATCGTCGACGACGGCGTCGACGAGGAGCACCCGCAGCTCGAGGTCGTGGCGACCAAGGACTACGTGACGCCCCACGACGAGCCCGTCGACGGCACCGGCCACGGCACGCACGTCGCCGGCATCGTCGGCGCCACCGGTGCCACCGTCCCCGACGTGCTGGCCACGGACGCCGACGGCTTCGAGCCGGGCGTCGGTGTCGCGCCGGGCGTCGGCCTGACCAACCAGAACATCATCGCCACGAGCGGGATCCTCACCGTCGACCACGTCGCGCTGTTCGAGCAGACCGTCAGCGACGCGATCGACTTCGGCGCGAACATCTGGAACGCGTCGTGGACCTCCGGCGAGGGCACGGGCGTCGGCTACCTGGCCTCGGGTGCCCGCCTCGACAGCCTCGTGCGTGACGGGCAGGCGGACGTCGAGGGCCTGCAGCCCTTCACGATGGTCTTCTCGGCCGGCAACTCCGGGTCGGGGGAGCAGACGCTGACGGCACCGAAGGCGGCGAAGAACATCATCGTGGTCGCCGCGCTGCAGAGCCCGACCGACCCGGCCCTCGGCGCGGTCGGGGACCCGCGGCAGGTGGCGTCGTTCTCGTCGCGGGGTCCGACGCTTGACGGCCGGATCGGCATCACCGTCGCAGCACCCGGGGAGAACGTGCGCTCGACGAAGTCGCTCGGTGGTGGCGGCCTGTGCTTCGAGCCGGTCACCGACCCCGTCGCACCGCTCTACTCCTACTGCTCCGGCACGTCGATGGCCTCGCCGCACGTCGCGGGCGCGGCCGCACTGGTCACCCAGTGGTGGCGTGAGGGCCAGGGTGCGGGGAGCGACCCGTCGCCGGCGCTGGTCAAGGCGCTCCTGGTGAACTCGGCCGTCGACGTCCAGTTCCCCGACATCCCCAACATCCACGAGGGCTGGGGTCGTGTCGACCTCGAGGCCCTGTTCCGCCCCGGGACCGGGCGCAGCATCCGCGACCAGCAGGACGTCCTGACCGACCCCGGCGAGGTCCACGAGTTCACCGTGGAGGCGGCCGGCGACGCCCCGCTGAAGGTCACGCTCGACTGGCTCGACCCGGCTGGTGACCCGGCAGCCGAGGCCGCCATCGTCAACGACCTGGACCTCGAGCTGGTCGGTCCGGACGGCACGACCTACCTCGGCAACGTCTTCGACGGCGGCTGGTCGGTGACCGGCGGTGTCGCGGATCGGCTGGAGGTGCTCGAGAACGTCTACGTCGAGGAGCCCGTCGCCGGCACGTGGACCGTCCGCGTCCGCGCGCACGCGCTGCCGGCTGACGGCGCGCTGTTCCGCGGCGACGGCACCGACCAGGACTACACGCTGGTCGTGTCGGGCACGGCCGACTGACCCGACCGGGCGTAGGATCGTCGGCGACGCCACCGACGGGACCGCCATGGCACGCCGCCTGTTCGCACCGATCCTCGCCGCGGCCACGGCGATGGCCTGGCTGGTCGCCACGGCGGTGCCGGCGGCCGCTGCCTGTCACATCGCCGGGTTCGTGGAGTCCGACGTCAGCGCCTCGCCCGAGACGGGCGTGGTGTCGCTGGTCGTCGAGCTCCAGGGCCGCGTGGGCTCCTGCGCCGGCACCGTCGACGTCGCCACCGTCGACGGGACGGCCACGGCCGGGACGGACTACGAGGCCGTCGCCACCACGCTGACGTTCGAGGAGAACGACGACCGGGTCGAGACCGTCGACGTCACGATCCTCGCCGACGCCGCGGCGGGTACCACGTTCACGCTGGAGCTGTCCGACCCGACCGGGGACATCAGTGGCACGAGCGACCCGGCGACCGTCACCATCGCCGGCGACGACACCGGTGACGACGCAGCCGACGACGACGCAGCCGACGACGACGCAGCCGACGA
>CAYMGL010000071.1:0-10932 GCA_964389945.1 uncultured Actinomycetota bacterium | reverse complement strand
GCGGCGTCGAGGTCGGCGTCGTCGGTGAGGTGCACCCGACGGTCCTCGACGAGCGCGACCTCGTCGGTCCCGTCGTGGTGGGCGAGCTGCTGCTCGACCCGCTCCTGCACGCAGCCGCGACGCGGGAGCCGGCACGCGCGCGCACGCTGACACGGCACCAGTCGATGACGATCGACGTTGCCGTCGTCGCGCCCCGGGCGACGAGCTACGCCACGCTCGAGGCGGCGGTGCGCGAGGGTGCGGGCGAGCTGCTCGACGAGCTGCGCCTGTTCGACGTCTTCGAGGGCGAGCAGGTCGGTGCCGGGAACCGTTCCGTGGCCATGGCGCTGCGTCTGCAGGCGCCGGACCGGCAGCTGACCGACGAGGACGCCGCGGCGATCATCGACGCGGTCGCCGACGCCGTGGCCGCGGTGGGGGCGACCCTGCGACGCTGACCGGAACGGGTGCGTCACCTCGGCGGGGGTCGTTCGTTGGTGTGGGTGGACCCACAGCGAACAGGACCACCCCGTGCAGCTGCGCACAACACTTCTGGCCGGCCTGCTGGCCGCCTCGGCCGTCGCCTTCGGCGTCGTCGGCGTCGACGGCGTCGAGGTGACCGACACCACCATCGACGCGGACAAGGCGCTCCGCGGCGACGTGGTCGACACCACCGCGATCGGCACGCTCGAGTCGGACTTCGAGGTGTCGCGGGCGCTCGGCATGGAACCGGTCGCGGCCCTCGAGGTGGGCGCTGCGACGGACATGCAGTTCCAGCGTCGTTCGGGTGAGCACGTGATCGCGGGCGAGACGCGCACCGACACCGTGGACCTCGCCTTCGTCGGTCTCTCCGACATCTCCGGCTCCGAGCACGGCTTCGAGGTCGTCGACATCACCGACCCGACGACGCCCACGTCGCTCGCGACCGTGCAGTGCGGTGGCTTCCACAACGACATCGCCGTGTGGCGCGACTACGTCGTGATCGGCCACGACGGCGACGGCAACTCCTTCCCGTGCGACGGCGCCCCGGCGATCGGCCCGGATGCCCCGGACGGTGCCGGTGTCTACGTCTTCGACGTCAGCGATCCGGCATCCCCGTCGTTCCTGCGCTTCTTCAACGCCGAGGGCGAGGGTGGCGTGGACCTGCTCCGCGACGGCACGCACAACCTCTCGATCCACCCCGACGGCATCGTCCACTTCGCCACGGCGTCGTTCGACGCCGACAACCCCGGCTTCGGCTACATCGACCTCACCGGCGACCCGGCCGACTGGGAGCAGGTGGTCTACCCGATGCGCGACATCTCCCCGGTCGTCGCCGACGGCTGCCACGACATGGGCTACTCGTTCTCGACCGAGACGCCGATGATGGTGTGCCCGGCCATCGAGGACACCTTCGTCTGGGACATCACCGACCCCAAGCAGCCGGTCGAACTGGCCACGATCCCGAACCCGGCGATCAACATCCACCACGGCGGTCGCTTCACGCCCGACGGCACGACCGCCGTGCTGGGTGACGAGCTCGCCGGCGCCGGTGCGCCCAGCGGCTGCTTCAACGGTGGTCCGATCGGCGCGATGTGGACCTACGACCTGACCGTGCCCCAGGCCCCGGTGCCGACCGGCTACGTGTCGGCCGCGGAGTCGCCGTCCGGCACCATCGAGACCTGCACCAGCCACTTCTACAACTTCGTCCCGAACGCCGAGGACGCGACCATCGTGGTCACCGGTTGGTACGGCGGTGGCATGGTCGTGCACGACCTGACCCCGATCGTCGAGGCCCCGATCGCCTCGGGCGGGCTCGTCGGCGCCGGTCCCGAGACCGCGCACCTGGAGCCCACGGGTGCGGAGATGTGGAACGCCTACGCCTACCGCGGCCACGTGTACGGCAACTCGTACACCGGCAACACCGGCTTCTTCGTCGCATCGTTGGACGGCTACACCGGGACGGCGGACGCCGAGCTCGCGCCGTACTGCAACGACGTGGGCATCGTGTGGGGTCCGTGGACCGACGACTGGCAGTCCGAGTGCCGCAACCCCGGCGACCCGATCGAGCCGACCGGCGACGGCGGTGACGACGAGCCGGGCGCCGAGGGCCGCGCCCGCGCCGCCGAGGCCCGCGCCGACCGTGGTCGCTGACCACCAGCAGGACCGTGACGCCCCCGCCCTCCGTGGCGGGGGCGTCGCTGCGTGCAGCGGACCGGTGGCTCGCTGCCCCTACCGTGGTGCCATGGCACGTATCAGGTTCCCCAACGGCAGCTCCATCGACGAGTCGGAGCTGGAGTTCAACGCGTCCCGGTCCTCCGGTCCGGGCGGGCAGTCGGTGAACACCACCGCCAGCAAGGTCGAGCTCCGCTGGCACGTCGGGTCGTCGTCGCTGAGCGACGCCCAGAAGCGACGCATCCGCGAACGGCTCGGCAACCGGATCACCAAGGACGACGTGTTCATCCTCCAGGCGGGGGAGGAGCGCTCCCAGCACCAGAACCGTGCTGCGGCCACCGCTCGGTTCCGCGCGCTGGTCGGCGAGGCGATGACGCCTGCGAAGCGACGCAAGCGGACGCGGGTCTCGCGCAACCAGAAGCGCAAGCGGCTCGAGGCGAAACGTCGGCACAGCGAGAAGAAGCGGCTGCGCAAGGACCCGAAGATCCCGCCACGGTGACGCGCGGACCGCACGCGGTCGTGGGTCCCGGCAGGAGATGCCGGGCCCGACGTGGAAGCAGGCAGCAGTCGTCCGCCTCGCCCACGGAGCACCCCGATGCGCCAGTCCCTCCGCACTGCCGTCGCCGCCACGACGGCCGGACTGCTCGCGCTCGCGTTCACACCCGCGATCGCGGCGACCCCGGTCGTCGTCGCTGGTCCCGATGGTGACGACCCACACGTGGCATCGAGCAACATGTCATGGGTCGCCAACGTCCAGTACCCGGTGACCGACAACAACTCGCAGGCCGGGACCACCGACGTCCAGGGCGGCACCGACCTCGAGCTGGTCACGCTGTGGGCGGACCACGACGGCGACGGCGTTGCCACCGAGCGCGACTACGCCATGTCCGGCACCTACGAGAACGGCTTCCAGGTCGTCGACGTGACCGACCCGACGGCGCCGTTCCTCGCGGCGACGCTCGACTGCGACGTCTACCAGGGCGACGTGCAGGTCTGGCAGTACGAGGGTCGCGTCTTCGCGGCCTACGGCGTGGACTACTCCGCCGAGCTCGACTCCGACTGCTACACCCGGCTGACCGGCAACCCCCGGTTCCTCGCCCAGACCGCCGGCGGTGTCGGCGCCCTCGTGTTCGAGCTCACCGACCCGCTCGCGCCGACCCCGGTCGGCTTCGTCCCGGCCGGCGGGGGCACCCACAACAGCACCGTCCAGGTCTTCGACGACGGCGTCTACTTCTACAACGCCGAGAACGACACGGGCGGCTCGCTGACGGTCTGGGACGTCACCGACGTCACGGCACCGCAGCAGACGGCCGCGCTGTCGCTGCAGGACGCCGGCGCCGACACGCACGATGTGACGTTCAGCGCCGACGGCACCCGCGCGTACGTGGCGTCGATCAACCTCAGCTACATCCTCGACACCACCGACCCGGCCGCGCCGACCCTGGTGAGCCGCATCGTCGACCCCGCCGTCGGGATCCACCACCAGGCCGACCCGATCACGCTGTCCACGGTCGCGGGGGAGCGGACGTACGTGATCATCTCCGACGAGATCGCCGGCGCGGCCGGCAACGGGTTCTGCCCCGGCGGCGGTCTCCACGTCTGGGACGTCACCGTCGAGCAGGCACCGGTCAAGGTCGGCGCGTACTTCATGCCCGACGTCACGGTCCAGGAGGGTGCCACCACCGGCACGGCCGGCCTCGTGTCGTGCACGGCGCACGTCTACCGGCTCTACCCGGAGCAGGGGATCATGACCATCGGGAACATGGCCGGCGGGGTGCGCGTCCTCGACGTGACGCAGCTCGTCGGCGTGTCGGTGGGCGACGAGAACACCTCGACCGGCACGGTCGCCGGCATCCGCGACCTCGGTTGGTACCGCTTCACCAACGGTGACACCACCGGATCGGACGCGTGGACCTTCAAGGCGCACCCCGACCGCTTCGCCGACGACGGCTCGTTCCACGCGTTCTCCAACGACCAGACCCGTGGGTTCGAGGTCTTCCACTTCGACGCCTCGGCGCCCGAGGCCGAGGCCGCGTCCGGCGCAGCCGAGCGCGGCTGGTGGGCCTCGCCGGCACAGGCACTGGAGCGCTTCGCGTCGCTGGACCTCGACCGTGACGCCCTGCTCTACAGCTGCCGCTTCCCCGGCGGTCTGCGTGGGAGCGTCCCGACGGCCTGAGCCCTCGGTTGCCGCGACGCGATGGGACTGGATAGAGTGCGCATAGATATGCACATCATCCAGGAGTCGGCGTGTCGCACCGGATCGGGGTCGTCGGAGCGTCCGGCTACGGCGGGGCGGAGCTGCTCCGTCTCGCGGCTGCCCACCCCGCGGTCGACGTCGCCGTCGTCGCGGCCCACAGCCAGGCGGGCGAGCCGGTCGCGGCCCTGTTCCCGAACCTCGCCGGTGCCCGTGCGTTCGACGACGTCGACCTGGACGCCCTGGGGGACTGCGACCTCGTCGTCCTCGCCACGCCGCACGGGCCGGCACTCGACCTCGCGCCGAAGCTGGTCGGGGGTGGCACCCCCGTCGTGGACCTCTCGGCGGCGTTCCGCCTGACCGCGGACGGCTTCGCACGGTGGTACGGCGACGACCACCCCCACCCGCAGCTGACACCGGCCGTGTACGGCCTGCCCGAGGTCCATCGCGACCTCATCCCCGGATCGTCGCTGGTCGCCAACCCCGGGTGCTACCCGACCGCGACGCTGCTGGCGCTGCGGCCACTGCTCGGCCTCGTCACCCCCGGATCGATCGTCGTCAACGCGGCCAGCGGGACCAGCGGCGCCGGTCGCAGCCCGAAGGACAACCTCCACTTCGCGCACGTCCACGGCAGCGTCACGGCCTACGGCGCGCCGACGCACCGGCACACCGGCGAGATCGAGCAGCACCTGGCCCACGACGGCCTCGAACCGGGGCCCGTGCAGTTCACCCCGCACCTGCTGCCGACCGCACGGGGCCTGCTCGCCACGTGCACCGCGGCGCTCCGTGACGGCGTCGACCAGGGCGACGTCGACGCGGCGCTGCGCGAGGCGTACGCGGACGAGCCGTTCGTGCACGTCCTGCCCCCCGGGACCTGGCCCGTCACGAAGGCCGTCCACGGGGCGAACGGGTGCCAACTGTCGGCGGTGGTGGACACACGCACCCGTCGTGTGGTGGTCTCGTCGGCCATCGACAACCTCGGCAAGGGCGCGGCGGGGCAGGCGTTGCAGAACGTCAACCTCCTGCTGGGCCTGCCCGAGACCACCGGCCTGACCGCCGCCGGTGTCTACCCGTAGAGGCCCACCGACATGCCGTTCGCGTCCGCAGCACCCGAGCACGTCACCGTCCTGCCCGGCGGTGGCGTCACGGCGCCCGCCGGGTTCCGCGCTGCCGGCGTCGCCGCGGGACTGAAGGCGTCCGGCAAGCCGGACCTGGCGTTGGTCGTGGCCGACCAGCGGGCCGGGGTCGCGGCCGTCACCACGACGAACCAGGTGAAGGCGGCACCGTGCGTCGTCACCGAGCAGCACGTCGCCGACGGCGGTGCGCGGGCCGTCGTGGTCAACGCGGGCAACGCCAACGCCTGCACGGGCGACGCCGGGCTCACCGCTGCCCGCGACACGTGCGCAGCTGTCGCGAGGGCCCTCGGCTGCGAGCCGGGCGACGTCGTCCCCCTGTCGACCGGGATCATCGGCGTGCCGATGCCCGTGCGCACCCTGCTGGACGGCATCGAGCCGGTCGTGGGCGCCCTCGGGCGCGAACCCAGCCACGCCGAGGCCGCGGCCGCCGCGATCACGACCACCGACACCCGGACCAAGCAGGTCGCCGTCGAGGTGCGTGACGGCAGCGGCAGCTGCCGCATCGCCGGCATGGCGAAGGGCGCCGGCATGATCGAGCCGGCGATGGCGACGATGCTGTGCGTGATCACGACCGACGCGCCGCTGTCCGGTGCCGCGCTGCGACCCATGCTGCGACAGGCCGTCAACCGGACCTTCAACCGGATCAGCGTCGACGCCTGCGGCTCGACCAACGACACCGTCGTCGTGCTCGCGTCCGGCGCCGCGGACCAGCCACCCGGCCTGTCCGCCTTCCAGGCGGGACTCGAGGCGGTCTGCGCCCAGCTCGCGCGGGCGATCGTCGAGGACGGCGAGGGCACCACCCGTGTGGCCGAGGTCACCGTCGCCGGCGCCCGCACCGAGCAGGATGCCGTCGACCTCGCCCGGGCAGTGACCTCCTCGACGCTGTTCCGGGCCGCCCTGCACGGGGCCGACCCGAACTGGGGCCGCGTGCTGGGAGCTCTCGGCACGAGCGACGTCCCCTTCGACCCCCGCCGTGTCGCCATCCGGTTCCAGGGCGTCACGGTCTGCCGCTTCGGCGCCGCCGTGGCGTTCGAGCGCGGCAACCTCGCCGCGCGCATGGACAAGCCGCTCGTCGAGGTCGAGGTCGACCTCGGCGCCGGCGACGCCAGCGCCACCCTCCTGACCGCCGACCTCACCCCCGCGTACGTCGCGGAGAACGCGTACTACACGACGTGATCATCTGGGGGCCAGCCCCCAGACCCCCGCCGGGGGGCCTTACGGGGGGCCGACTCACCAACTGCGTTCGTCGGCCCCCACCCCGGGCCCCCGCGAGACGGCACCGGCCGGACGACATGGCCGGCGCAGACGACAGAACCCACCACTGACAGGACTCCAACGTGAGCAGCTCGGATCCGCGGATCGCTGCGGCGCAGGACAAGGCCGCGGTGCTGCGCGAGGCGCTGCCGTGGATCACGCGGTTCCACGGGCACACGATCGTGGTCAAGTACGGCGGCAACGCGATGGTCGACGAGGAGCTCAAGCGCTCGTTCGCCGCCGACATCGCGCTCCTGCACTTCGTCGGGCTGCGGCCGGTCGTCGTGCACGGCGGGGGTCCGCAGATCAGCGAGCTCGCCGAGCAGCTCCACGTCGAGAGCCACTTCGTGGGCGGGCTGCGGGTCACCGACGCCGACATGCTCGAGGTCGTGCAGATGGCCCTGCTCGGCAAGGTCAACCCGGAGCTCGTGCGCCACGTCCAGGACGCCGGGGCCCCTGCGGTCGGTGTCGCCGGGACGGACGCCGGGCTGCTCCACGTACGGCCCGCCGTGGGCCCGGCGGGGGAGGACCTCGGCCTGGTGGGCGAGGTCGAGCGGGTCGACACGACGGTCCTCGACGACCTCCTCGAGGACAAGCTCCTGCCCGTGGTCGCGACCCTCGGGCGAGGTCGTGACGGCGAGGTGCGCAACGTCAACGCGGACCTGGCCGCGGGCGAGATCGCGGCCGCGCTGCAGGCGTCGAAGCTCGTCTACCTCACCGACGTGCCGGGGCTCTACCTCGACTTCGGCGACAAGGGGTCGCTGCTCAGCGAGGTGTCGGCCGAGCGGCTCGAGGAGATGCTCGCCGCCGACGAGCTGCACGCCGGGATGCGGCCGAAGGTCCGCTCGATCATCCAGGCGATGGCCGACGGGGTGCCACAGGCTCACATCCTCGACGGCCGTGTCCTGCACGCGATCCTCATCGAGATCTTCACCGACGAGGGCGTCGGCACGATGATCACGCGGGGCGCGGGGGGCCCCGGCGGGATCACGCTGGAACGCGAGCGGCGGCAGGAGGTCGCGTCGTGAACACCGAGGAGCGCACCGAGGTCGAGCAGCTCGCGGCCGCACACGTCATGGACACCTACGGCTCGCCGGCGCCGCTGTTCGTCCGCGGCCAGGGCGCGGCCCTGTTCGACGCCGACGGCGAACCGTGGCTGGACCTGCTGTGCGGGCTCGCCGTCACCAACCTCGGGCACGCCCACCCGGAGGTGACCCGCGCCGTCGCAGAGCAGGCCGGCCGGTTGGTGCACACCTCCAACCTCTACCTGACCGAGCCCGCCGTCCGACTCGCACGCCGCCTGGCCGAGGTGACCGGGTGGGCGGACGCCCGCGTGTTCTTCGCGCAGTGCGGCGCCACGGCCAACGAGGCCGCGCTCAAGCTCGCCCGCCGGCACGGCAAGCAGCTGCGCGACGACAAGGTCCGCGTCGTGACGCTCGAGGGCAGCTTCCACGGCCGCTCCTTCGCGACGCTCGAGGCCACCGGCCAGCCGGCGAAGCACACCCCGTTCGAGCCGCTGCTCGGCTACGTCGACACGGTCCCGTTCGACGACCCCGACGCCCTGCGCGCCGCCGTCACCGACGAGCACTGCGCCGTCCTCCTCGAGCCGGTGCAGGGGGAGGGGGGCGTGCGGCCGGTCCCCGACGAGGTGCTGCGCGCGGCCCGAGCCGCCTGCGACGACCACGACGCCCTGCTGCTGTTCGACGAGGTGCAGACCGGGATCGGGCGGACCGGCTCCTGGTTCGCGTTCCAGCAGGGCCCGGTCCAGCCGGACGTCGTCACCGCCGCGAAGGCGCTCGGCAACGGGCTGCCGATCGGGGCGTGCATCGCCCGCGGACACGCCGGCAAGGTCTTCCGCCCCGGCGACCACGCGACCACGTTCGGGGGCAACCCGGTCACGACGTCCGCCGCCCTGGCGGTCCTCGACGTCATCGAGCGCGACGACCTACTGTCCCGCGCACGCGAGCTGTCGGACCTGCTCACCGCGGGCGTCGACGAGATCGCCTCGCGGCACGCGCTGGTCACCGGGGTCAGGGGGCTGGGGCTGCTGCTGGGCATCGAGCTCGCCGCACCGGTCGCCGCGGACGTCGCCCGCGCCTGTGCCGACCGGAGGCTGCTGGTCAACGCCGTCGGGGAGGCAACCGTGCGCATCGCACCGCCGTTGGTCCTGTCCGACGACGAGGTGGCGCTCGCGCTGGCGGGCATCGAGGAGGCCGTGGCGACGGTCGCCGCGGACGCTGTGGGGAGTGACGCATGAGCACCGTGCTGGTCATCGAGGACGACCGTGACGTCGTGGCGCTGCTCGAGCAGCTGCTCGACCACGAGGGCTACGACGTCGCCACCGCACGCGACGGCCTCGAGGGGCTCGTCAAGCTGTCCACGACCGGGCCCGACGCGGTCCTGCTCGACATCATGATGCCGGACGTGGACGGGCACCGGGTCCTGCGCCAGCTGCTCGAGGAGCACGACGGTGCGCTCCCGTTCCCGGTGGTCGTGATCACGGGGTCGCCCGAGGGCGCCGCACAGGCACGGTCCCTGCTCGGCGCCGAGAACGTCTTCGAGAAGCCGTTCGACCCGCAACCCCTGCTCGACCACCTCCGTGACCTGCTGAAGGACGATGCCTGATGTCTGCCGACCAGACCGCCACGGGCCCGCAGCACTTCCTGCGGTCCGCCGACCTGAGCCCGGGGGAGCAGGCGACCGTGCTCGACCACGCCGCCAAGCTCAAGCGCGACCGCGATGCCGCCCTCGCTGCCGGCCGCGACCCCCGCACCGACGACCTGGACGGGCGGACGATCGCCATCGTCTTCGAGAAGCCGTCGCTGCGGACGCGGGTCAGCTTCGAGGTCGGCATCCACGAGCTCGGTGGGCACCCCATGAAGGTGGACGACGCCGAGATCGGGCTCGGGAAGCGCGAGACGATCGCCGACACTGCCCAGGTCCTGTCCCGCTACGTGCAGGGGATCGTGCTGCGCACGTTCGGCCAGGAGCGCATCGACGAGCTCGCCGCCCACGCGACGGTGCCCGTTGTCAACGCGCTGACCGACCACGAGCACCCCTGCCAGGCGCTGGCCGACCTGCAGACCCTGCACCAGGCCTTCGGGGACGTCCGCGGCCGCACCCTGACCTACGTCGGTGACGGCAACAACGTCGCGCACTCGCTGCTGGTCGCCTGTGCCCAGGCCGGGGTCCACGTCCGGGTCGCCCACCCGGAGGGCTACGCGCCCGACGCCGACGTCGTCGCCCAGGCCGAGGCGGCCGGCGGTGCCAGCGGCGCCACGGTGGTCGTCACGACCGACGTGGAGGCAGCCTGCGAGGGCGCCGACGCGCTGTACACCGACGTCTGGACGTCGATGGGGCAGGAGGCCGAGGCAGCCGAGCGGCTGGGCCGTTTCGAGGGCTTCCAGGTCGATGCGGCGAAGCTCGCCCTGGCGGCCGACGACGCCATCGTCCTGCACTGCCTGCCGGCGCACCGCGGCGAGGAGATCGCCGCGGACGTCATCGACGGGCCCGCCAGCCGGGTCTTCGACCAGGCGGAGAACCGCCTGCACGCCCAGAAGGCGCTGCTGCTGCACCTGCTGACCTGACGGAGCCGACGTGACGACCGACCGGGCCGATCGACTGCGGGTGCTGCGGCGCCTCGTGTCGCGCAGCGACCTCGCCAGCCACGGCGAGGTGGTCGAGGCGCTCGCCGCGCACGGCTTCGACGTGACCCAGGCCACGGTGAGTCGCGACCTGTCCAGCATCGGCGCGGTCAAGGTGCGGCAGGCAGACGGCAGCCACGCCTACCGGACCGGGCTGGCGGAGGAGTCCGGGGCGCGTGACGCGCTGGACGGGACGCTCCGCCAGTTCGTCACCGACGTCCGGGCCAGCGGCAACCTCGCGGTCCTGCGCACACCTCCGGCCTGTGCGCACCCGGTCGCCTCGGCGATCGACCTCGCGTCGCTGCCCGAGGTGATCGCGACGGTCGCGGGTGACGACACGGTCATCGTGGTCGCCACGGAGGGCACGACCGGCCGCGACCTCGCCGACCAGCTCCGCAACCGCATCGACGACGTCTGACGCACGGACGCCCCACCCGCCTTGTGCATTGCTATGCACTTCCTATTCACTGCCGTCCCGGTACGGCCCACCACCCATCCCGACGACCCGACGGAGCAGCCATGAGCAAGGTCCTCACCAGCCTGCCGGTCGGGGAACGCGTCGGGATCGCGTTCT
>CAYMGL010000070.1:0-11165 GCA_964389945.1 uncultured Actinomycetota bacterium | reverse complement strand
CCAGCAGCCCCGTGATGCGGCGGCGGGCGACGAAGTCCTCGAACGCCTCGCGGACGCCGAAGGCCGGCTCGTAGCCGAACTCCTCCTCGAGCCGGCTGGTGTCGACGACCCGGCCGAACTGGAGGAAGCGCAGCTGCTCGGCCGAGAAGTCGACCCGGCCCGCGCGTCGGACCAGCGCGCCGACGAGCCCGGCGAGGGGACTCGGCACCGGCGCCTGGACCCGGCCGGCGAGCCGGATGCACTGCGACAGGTAGAGCACGCCGGGGGCCGCGACGTTGTACGTCCCGGCCGGCCCGTCGACCGCCGCCCGCTCGAGGACACCCACGGCGTCGCGCTCGTGGACGAACTGCAGCCGCGGGTCGTGACCGAGGACGCTCGGCACCACCGGCAGGGTGAAGAAGCTGGCGAAGACCGAGTTGAGCTCGGCACCGAGGAAGTTGGCGAAGCGCAGGGTCACGAGGTCGACGTCCGGGCGCCGCTGGGCCATCGTCGTCGCGTAGCGCTCGACCTCGCGGGCGTCCCGCGACCAGCCGTCCTCGGGGGTGTCGTCCGGCACGTCGGTCTCGCGCAGGACCGCCGGCAGCGCCGGCCCGGTGCCGTAGACCGCGGTCGAGGACTTCAGCACGACACGCTGCACGTGCTCGGACGCCTGCGCGGCGGCGAAGAGCTGCATCGCGCCGAGGACGTTGAGCTCCTTCATCCGCGACCGGCCGCCGGAGCTGGACGGGCCCGTGTGCGTGCCGAGGTGGACCACCGTGTCGACCGCACTCGCCTCGATGATCCGCCCGACCAGCGGGTTGCGCAGGTCGGCACGGACGAACTCGGTGCGCACCAGCGGCTGGCGCGGCTCCGCGGTGTCGACCGCGATGACCTCCTCGATGTCGTCGCGCTGCTCGAGGGCCGCGGCGACCATCGTCCCGAGCTCGTTGGCGACGCCCGTCACCAGCACACGCCGGCCGCCGGGGGCGGGGGTGTCGGTCACGGTCGGCTCCGCTCGTGGGTCGGGCTCATGTCCGCGCTGCGCGGAGGTAGGCGTGCAGGTCGTCGGGGGTGATCCGGTACTCGGCACCGAGGGCGTGGGCCCGCAACTCGCCCCGTCGGATGAGGCGGTGGACGGTGGTCGTCGACACCCTGAGCTCCGTCGCGACGTCACCGACCGTCAGCAGGTCGGTGTGACCGAGTCTCGGGCGTTCGTCCACGGTGGTGGAGGGTAGGCCAGCCGTCCATGCAGCCGGCAATCGAGCGCCGCCTGCGCGCGCCGTGAAGGCGTGTCAGCGCGCGCCGTGTCGCGTGTCAGCGCGCGCCATGATGCGGCATGACGAGGTCGCGCACGGCCCTGGCTGCTTCTCTCGCTGCCTCCGTGGCGCGGCCACGGGCGGCTGCATCGACCTCGACGGCGGGATCGGAGAACGACGTCGGGGGCGTCCCACGTCGCTTCGTGGCGGCAAGCTCCTGCCACGCGGCCGGGACCTCGTCGGGCAGCGACGCGCCCGCCATCTCGGCGAAGGCGATGGTCCACGCCCGCGGCACGACCCGGACCAGCTCGTAGCCGCCGCCGCCCGTGGCCACCCACCGGCCCCCTGCCACCTCGTGGGCCAGCGCGTGGAGGCGGGCGACGATCGCCGCCTGGTCGTCCACCCGCAGCGCGAGGTGGGCGAGCGGGTCCTCCAGGTGCGTGTCACAGCCGAGCTGGGTGACCAGCACGTCGGGCGCGAACGCCTCGAGCAGCGGCGGGACGACCTGGTCGAACGTGTCCAGCCACAGCGTGCCGTCGGTGTCCGGCAGCAGGGGGACGTTGGCGGCGTGCCCCCTGGCGCCGGGCCCACCGATCTCGTCGACGTGGCCGGTGCCCGGGAACAGGAAGCGGCCCGACTCGTGCAGCGAGATCGTCAGGACACGGGGGTCGTCGGCGAACATGACCTCCACGCCGTCGCCGTGGTGGACGTCGACGTCGACGTACGCGACGCGCTCTGCACCGTGCTCGAGCAGCCAGTCGATGGCGATGGCGGGGTCGTTGTAGACGCAGAAGCCCGCGGCACGGTCCGGCATCGCGTGGTGCAGGCCACCGCCCGGCGAGAACGCGTGGATCGCCTCGCCCTCCAGCACCAGCCGGGCAGCCTCGCGCGAGGCCGCGGCCACCAGCATCGAGGCCTCGTGCATCCCGGCGAAGGCCGGCGTGTCGCCGGGGCCCAGCCCGAAGGCCCAGTCCGCGGTGATCGTCGGGTCGGTGGACAGCCGCCGGACGGCCCGGACGAACGCGGGTCGGTGGACGCGCAGCACCTCGACCTCGTCGAGCGTCCCGGGCCGCACGAGGTCCACGTGCGGCTGGTCGAGCAGCCCGACGGCCTTGATCAGCGCGACGGTCAGCTCGACGCGGACGGGGTCCAGCGGGTGGCGTTCACCGAAGTCGTAGCCGGCCAGCGCCTCGTCCCAGACCAGCGCGACCCGCTCACCGTCCCGGCCTGCCATCGGCTGCCTTCCCGTCGCCGACGAACCTAACCGAGTTCCGCCGCACGAGCCGCTGCCGCCTGGACAGCGTCCAGCACGGCGGCCCGGACCCCGCCGCGCTCGAGGGCCTGCAGCGCAGCGGCGGTCGTCCCGCCCGGTGAGGTGACGGCCTCACGCAGCTCGGTCGCGCTGCCCAGCCCCGCGGTGAGGAGCGCGCCGGCGCCCGCGACGGTCTGGTTCGCCAGGGCGACCGCGTCGTCGCGGGAGAGTCCGGCGAGGACGCCGGCCTCGGCCATCGCCTCCGCGAGCAGGAACACGTAGGCCGGACCCGACCCGGACAGCGCCGTGACGGCGTCGATCGAGGACTCCGGGAGCGTGCGCACGAGCCCGAGCGGCGTGAACAGCTCCTCGACCAGGCCGGTGTGGTCGGCCGTCGCACGCGGGCCGGGGGCGACGACCGCGGCGCCCTCGCCGACCAGCGCCGGCGTGTTGGGCATCACCCTGACGATCGCCGGCCGGTTCGGCAACAGCTGGTCGATGGCCTCCGTGCTCGTCCCGGCGGCGATCGAGACCACCAGCGCGTCGGCCCGGACCGCAGACCCGTCGGCCGACAGCACGCCGGGCAGGACCTGCGGCTTGACCGCCAGGAGGACGACGTCGGCACCGAGCACCTCGGCGTTGTCGTCGGTCGTGGCGACCCCGTGCTCGTCCCGCAGACGGTCGAGCTGGTCCTGCCGTGGGTCGGCCACGACGACCTGCGACGCCTCGCACGTCCCGGCCGCGAGGAGACCGGCGAGGATCGCCTCGCCCATGCGTCCGCAGCCGACGATGCCGAGCCTGCCGTCCACCTGTCGCCTCCTGCGCCGGGTGGGCGGCACGGTAGTGCTCAGTCGCCGGTCGGGAACGCCGGGTTGTCACCGACCCCGGCGGACGCCCGCCAGGCCTGTTCGCGCTCGACGTACGCCTCGAAGCCCGTGCCGAGCAGCTGGTTGAAGGTCTCGTCGGCGGTCTGGACCAGCTCGCCGAGGAGCTCGTCGAGGAGCGCCTCGTCCACCACGGCCAGGGGGACCCGACCGACCAGCAGGACGTTCTCGTCCCCGTCCAGGGCGAAACGCACGTCGTGCGCCCGCTCGTTGCGCTGCAGCGCGTAGCGGTAGGCCCGCTCGTGGTTCTCGTCGAGCGCGCTGGCCAGGAGCGCCCGGAAGCGCAGATGCCGCTCCTCGACGTCGAAGAGGACCGGCATCGACCGCCGCCACTGGCCGGTCAGCGCGACCATGA
The DNA here is from genome assembly GCA_964389945.1 of uncultured Actinomycetota bacterium. GTDB lineage: Bacteria > Actinomycetota > Nitriliruptoria > Nitriliruptorales > Nitriliruptoraceae > JBFGFG01. The sequence continues at coordinate 7,439 of CAYMGL010000070.1, read as the reverse complement.
GCCGGTCGTCACCGACGGGTTCCGGCTCGAGGTCGAAGGAGGCGAGCGTCTCGACCAGTGCGTCGAGGTCCATCATCCTGCCATCGCGAGGGGGCTGCCGACCGCGACGGCCTCGCCGTAGATGCGCAGCAGTCGGTCCACCGTGTTGTCCCACGTGGTCGAGGCCGCGAAGGCGAGCCCGCCGTCTCGCAGGTGACGTGCCACGTCGGCGTCGCGCAACACCTCGGTGACGGCGGCGGCGTGGTCGCCGGGCTCGTGGCCCTTGACCAGCAGCCCGCCGGCGCGGACCGTTGCACGCAGTCCCGGCACGTCGGCCGCGACCACGGGCGTGCCGCACGCCTGGGCCTCCAGCGCGACGAGGCCGAACGTCTCCGAGCGGCTCGGGGCGAGCAGCACGTCGGCGGCCCGGTACCACCCGGCGAGCGCCGACTGCGGCACCGGGTCGTGGAACGACACCGCGTCGCCGACGCCGAGGCGCTCGGCGAGGTGGCGCAGCTCGGTCGGCCCGGTGCGTCCGTCGCCCGTGCCCGAGGCCCCACCGACGATCGCCAGCCGGGCGCCGGGGATCGTCTCGCGGACCTGCGCGAGCGTGCGCACCGCCACGTCGGGCCCCTTGAGCGGCTGGAGGCGGCCGACGAACAGCAGCAGCGGCCCCTCGCCGGGCACCGCGGGACGTGGTCCACGTGGACCGAACGCGTCCAGGTCGACCCCGGCCGGCACGACCCCGATCCGGCTGCCACCCACGCCGAACGTGCGGTGGACGATCCGCGCCTCACCACACGTGAGCACGGCGATGCGGTCGGCGTCGCTGGCGATGCGTCGCTCCGCCACCAGGCGCAGGGCCGGCTCGGGCACGTCGCCCGGGGCGAGCGTGGCGTTCTTGAGCACCCCGAGCGTGTGGTAGGTCACCACGATCGGCACGTCCCAGTCCGCACGCAGGCGGCGGGCGACCCAACCGGACAACCAGTAGTGGGCGTGGAGGACGTCGTGGGACCCCGCCGTGGGGTGCCGCTGCATCCCGGCCACGAACGCACACAGCCGGCTGGCGAGGTCCTGCTTGTCCATCGGACCGGGCGTCCCGGTGTCGATCCGGTGCAGGTGCAGCCCGTCCGCGACCTCCTCGGTGGTCGGCTGGCCCGGATCGGCCCGCCGCGTGAAGACGTCGACCTCGATGCCCCGTGCCGCGAGCCGTCTCGCCGTCTGCAGGACGAACACGTTGAGACCGCCCCCGTCGCCGGTGCCCGGCTGGTCCAGCGGCGAGGTGTGGACCGACAGCAGCCCCACCCGACGCAGCTGCCCGTTCGCCTCCGGGAGGACGAGGGTCACGGTCGCTGGAACGCCGCGGTGAGCAGCTCGCGGTCCTCGGCGCCGAAGCGGTACTTGTACGGCTCGTCACCGCGCAGCAGGTCGAACGCCGTGCAACCCTCGTCGGCGGCGACCTGGATCAGCTCGCTGACGATGACCATGCCCGGTGCGAGCATCGCGAGCGTCTCGTCGAACGCGCTGTTGTAGAGCCCCCACTCGGTCCCGTGGACGAGCGAGACGCACGAGGCCCCCGGCATGCCGCCGACGTGGAGCTCGTGGAGCCGGAACCCGCCGTCCCGGCCCAGCCGGGACCCGAGCTCGAGGAACCAGCGCTGCATGTCGTCGTTGGCGAAGAAGCGACCCTTGTCGTCGGTGGTCGCGATGTTGAAGGCGAAGAAGCGCTCGAGGGCCTCCTCGTAGTCGGCCTCCTCGACCTCGACCAGGGCCAGGTCACCCGCGTCCCGCGCGAGCTTGCGGGTCTTGCGCCGCATCTCGTGACGCAGCTTGCTCGGCAGCCGGTCCAGGTACGCCCCGAAGCCGTCGGCGAGGTCGATGCGTGGGCAGACGTCGTCGGGCGCCGCGCCGAGCGTCGTCAGACCGTGCTCCTTGGCCTGGGTGAGCCACAGCTCGTCCCACCCCGAGCCCACGACCATGCCGCCGGCGACGAACTCGTCCCAGTCCCCGTCCCCGACGAGCTGGTCGAGGTAGGTGGTCACCACGACCTCGCGGTGCTCGGGCGCCGCGACGGGCCCCAGGTAGTCGGTGACCTCGGTGCCGCCGAGGAAGCGCACGACCTCCAGCGGACCGGTCGGTGAGCCCTCGCGCTGCAGCGCGATCGGCACGACGCCGACGGTCTCCCCGTCGACGACGACCTCGTGGGTCCGCACGTTCGCCCGCGTCCCGAGGACGTCGGCCCACACCTCCAGGTACTCGGGGGTGTGGAAGATCGTGCCGAGCGGGTCGGCCTCGACCACGGCGTGCCAGCGCGCCCGCAGCTCGGGGTCGGCGGGCACGCCCTCATGGGTGACGAGTGCTGCCACTGGTGTTCGTCCTGACGTCGTCGAGCAGGCTAACCCCGGTCCGGTGGACCGGGGGCTGGACGGCCGGACCGCGTGGGTCAGGCCTCGTCGGGGTCCTCCGAGGGGTCCAGCGTCCGCCGGACGTCGTCGTCGGTGACCTCGCCGGTGGACAGCGCACCGATCACGCGGTCGACCACGCCGCCGGCGTCCTCGTCGACGTCGTCGTCCGCGGACTGCTGCTCGACCCGGGCGGCCTCGCTGACGGAGCGGAACGTCCGGTACATCTCCAGCAGCGTGGCGCGCTGGTGCTCGGTGAGGTGCGGGTCGCGTGCGATCGCCGACTCGACGTCGCCGTCCTTGCGCTCGTCGAGGATCCCGGCCCGGACGTACAACGTCTCCGACGACAGGTCCAGGGCCTTCGCGATCGCCTGGAGGATCTCGGCGCTGGGGTTGCGCAGCCCACGCTCGATCTGGCTCAGGTAGGGATTGGACACCCCGGCGAGCTTCGACAGGTTGCGCAGCGACAGCTTCGCCTGCTCCCGCTGCTTGCGGATGAACGCACCCAGGTCGTCACGTGCGCTGCCGCCGTCCTCCGGGTCGGGCGCGGCAGCGCCGACGGCGGGCTTGCTCACGGGGTCGTCCTGTCTGCGCGTCGGGTGCTCACTGTAGCGAGCACCCAGCGATCGCCCGGTGATCACGGGGCGACACCCGGAGCGACCCGGACGCGTCCGACGACCTGGTCGCCACCGGTCACGGGCGGCGGTGACCAGACGTCCGGGGACACGACGCCACGGGCTGCGAGCACGGCCACGAGCGCGACGGCGGCACCCCGCGTCGCGCCGTCCTCCGACTTCACCGCGATCCCGTGGACGCCGTCGTCGTCACGCCACGCGGCGCCGTAGACGCCCTCCGCCCCGACCTTCGCGACGACGCCTGCCGCCAGCAGCGCGCTCTCGACCCGGTCCGTGCCGCCGACGAGGCCCGGGTGGGCGAGGCCGGCAGCGGCGACCCGCCGCAACCTGTCGTCCTCGAGGAGCCGGCGGTACCCGGCGGCGAGGCCCGACAGCGGCAGCACGACGGCCGGCGCGCCGCACCCGTCGACGCCGACCCCGACCGGCGGACCGCACGCATCGGCGATCGTGGCGAGGACGTGCTGCTGCAGCGGCTTGTCGGGGTCCAACAGGGCCCGGCCGCGCAGGCCCAGACCGCGGCCGGTCAGGGCGAACAACGCGTGCTTCCCCGAGCAGTTGTAGCGCAGGCGCGACGGCGGCTCGCCGGGCGACGCGGGCGGCCACTCCTGGTCCGCGTCGGGCAGTGCGGGAGGACAGGTGAGGCCCTCGGGCGCCGTCCCACTGCGTGCGAGCAGGCGGCGGACCGCGTCCAGGTGGCGCTGCTCACCGCGGTGCGACGCCCAGGCGATGGCGATCTCGGCCGGGGTCAGCTCGTCGGCGGGCACGGGGCCGTGCTGGTCGAGCAGCTCCAGGCACGCCGCGGCCTGGAACGGCTTGGCCGCCGACCGGACGAACACCTCGACCCCGGGGTCGCCGAGGACCAGCTCGGTGCCGGCGGGGCCGACGACGACGAGGTGGCCGCGGTGACGCGACTCGACGCGCTCCGACACGCCGTCGTGTCGGGTGACCTCCGCGAGCACGGCACCTGCCGGGGCGGTCACCTGACGATCGTCAGGGCGTCCGTCGACCCGCCGTCGGTGAGGCCCATCTCGTCGCACATCGCGACGAACTCCTTGGCGAGGTCCGGGTCGAACTGCGTCCCGGCGCACCGCTCGATCTCCTCCATCGCCACCTCGACGGGCAGGCCCTTGCGATAGGGGCGGTTCGACGTCATGGCGTCGAACGTGTCGATGATCGAGAAGATGCGGGCCGGGAGGAACGTCTCCTCCCCCTTCAGTCCCTCGGGGTAGCCCTTGCCGTCCCAGCGCTCGTGGTGGGACCTGATGATCTTGGTCGCGTCACCGAGGAACGTGATGCCCTGGACCAGCTGCCAGCCGTTCAACGGGTGGAGCCGCATCAGCTTCCACTCCTCCTCGTCGAGCGGGCCCGGCTTGTTCAGCACGGCGTCAGGGACGCCGATCTTGCCGATGTCGTGGAGCAGGTACCCGTAACCGATCGAGACGTCGCCGGCGAGCTCCGGGGCGACGCGCTTGGTCAGCGCCATCGCGAACTGGTAGGTCCGGTCGAGGTGGTCGCGGGTGTAGTTGTCCTTCATCTCGCACACGACGGCGAGTGTCCGGACCATGTTGACGTAGGCACTGTTGAGCTCGCGCAGCGCCTCCTCGGCCTCACGACGCCGATTGCGCTCGGACGTCGTCACCGTGCGCAGGTCCTCGGCGAACAGCAGCAGCTGCCGGCGCATGACCTCGAGGTCGTCGGCGGCTCCGGCCTTCATGCGCGACTCCCCAGCAGCGACTCCAGCACCTCGATCAGGTGCAGCGGGGAGAACGGCTTCTCGAGGTGCGCCCGCGCCCCCTCCCCCACCGGGTCGGCGGGCAGGGCGCTCGCCTGCGCCGCCGTCAGCAGGATCACGGGGAGGTCCGCCGTGCGCTCGTCCGCCCGCAGCTCGGCGAGGACCTCCATCCCGCTGCGCCCCGGCATCATGTGGTCGAGCACGACGGCGTCCGGCAGGGACGTCCGCAGGAGCTCGAGCGCCTCGTCGCCGTCCTCCGCCAGCACCACCTCGAACTCCTCGAGGTCGAGCACGGTGGACAGCACCTGTCGCGTCATCGGGTCGTCGTCGGCGACCAGGACCGTCCGTCGCGCCATGTGTCAGTCCCCCCGGAGCAGCTGCCGTGCATCGACACCGTCGCGACGGTAACGCCGGACGAGCTCCTCCTGGAGACGGTCGAGCTCGTCGAGCAGGGCACGGCGCTCCTCGGAGACGACGGACTCGTCCTCGAGCAGCCGGCCCACGAGCTCCTCGCGGGCCTCGTCGCTGAGGTCCTCGATGTCGGCCGGCAGCGGCGTGACGTCCTCGTGCTCGGCGGCGACGGGCACCGCCCGGACCTCACTGCTCTCGCCGCCGGGACCGTCCGAGAGGACCTCGGCGAGCATCGCCGCCAGGTCGTCGTGGTCGCTCGACGCGCTGACAGCACGGACCAGGTCGATCTGTGCGTGGAGCAGCCGGCGGCGGTACGACAGCTCCTCCTCCTGTGCCCGCACCGCATCCCGGCGACGGCGCAGGGCGTCGAGCGGCAGCGACTCGAGGTCAGCGGGCATGGGGTGCGATCCGTCGGGTGCGTGTTGGGCGCATCGTGCCACCCGCGCGCCCGGACCGCACGCTGGGCAGTGGGGGAATGTCCTGCGGACGCAGTGCCGTCGGCGTGCGGCGCTACCGTGCGCGCCATGAGCGGGCCGGGGAACGAGACGCTGACCGCCGCGTTGCGGCGGTTGGGGGACGAACGTGCGTCCGGCCTCCTCACGGTGGCGACGCCGGGTCGCGACGTGGTGATCGAGGTCGACGAGGGCCTGCCCGTCACGATCGGTCCCGTGCTCGACGTCAGCGACCGCACCGGGCCGGACGCCACGGCGGCCGTGACCACCGTCGCCACGGTCGACGAGCTCGTCGACCGGCTGGTCGCAGCCATCGTCGTCGGCGACGTCGACTGGACCTGGGACGCCGACGCCGACGCCGACGCCGACCGCATCCCGGTCCCGGACGGGCTGACGCAGGAGCTGGCGCGGCGCGCCGTCGATGCGGCACAGGCACTGGCGACCCTCGATCCCGACGACGTCCTCGAACCTGCGCACGACGTCGCCACCACCGGCGAGCTCGACCGCGTCCGACGACTCTTCGACGGTGAGCGCACGATCACGGACGTTGCGCAGGCGGCCTCTCTGACCGTGCCCGCCGCGGCCACGATGGCCGCCGCGCTCGTGGCCGGTGGGGCACTGGCGCTGGACGACGACGAGCCCGCGGACGACGAGCCGGCGGCCGTGAGCTGGACCGACACCGTGGCCGCGGCCGACGACGACGAGGACGACGACGAGCCCGAGCTGTGGGTGATGGACGAGCCGGACGAGCCCGTGGGCGACGACGGCGACGACACGCCCGAGCCCGGCGCCACCGAGACGCGTCGGCTCGCCCCGACGGCTCTGCGCGACGTGGGGCCGTCCCCGGCGGAGGAGCCGGCGCCACCCGCCGCGGCCGTCGACGAGGACGACGACACGGGCCCGGACGCCGACGAGACCGTGGCGCCTGCTGCGTCGGAGGACCCTGGCTGGAACGACACGTCGTGGCTGGACGAGCTCGGACCGACCGGCGGCGACCGGGACGACCCGCCGGTGCTCGCGGCCGGCGACGACGACACGCGCGCTGCGCTCGGCTCGGTGCTCAGCGAGCTCGGCGGCGAGGAGCTGTTCGGCGACGCGTCGCCCGACGACGAGGACGACGAGGACGACGTCGAGCCCACGCCCACCGATGGCGACGACACCATCGCGACCCGACGCGAGCCACGGGCGGAGCCCGGTGACGTCGCCGAGTTCCTCCGCGAGCTGTCACGCCTCGCCCTCGACGACGACTGACCCGACACTGACGACGGCGTGTCCTGCGCCTAGGGTCGTCGCCGGAGCCACCCGCAGGAGCCCTCCTTGTCCGAGATGCGCGAGCAGCAGCAGTTCGTCGACAACCCCACGCTGATCGACGGACTCCCGAGCCAGTACCCGGACGTCGACGAGACCGAGACGACCGAGTGGTTGCAGTCCTTCGACGCGGTGGTCGACCAGCTGGGTCGATCGCGCGGCCGCTTCCTGCTGCTGAAGCTGCTCGAGCGGGCGCGTGAGCAGAACATCGGCATCCCGTCACTGACGACGACGGACTACATCAACACGATCCCCCCGGAGCGCGAGCCGCGCTTCCCCGGCAACGAGCGCCTCGAGGAGCGGATCCGGCAGTTCGTGCGCTGGAACGCCGCGGTCATGGTCCACCGCGCCGAGCTCGGCCACGGCGTGGGCGGCCACATCGGGACCTACGCCTCGGCGGCGATGCTCTACGAGATCGGCTTCAACCACTTCTTCCGGGGCAAGGACCACCCGGGTGGTGGCGACCAGGTGTACTTCCAGGGCCACGCCCCCCCCGGTGTCTACAGCCGGGCGTTCCTCG